>DFBF01000034.1:5794-8913 GCA_002367285.1 Rhodobacteraceae bacterium UBA3087
TAGAAACTGTCACATCGACCTGTTCATCGCTCAACGGCGCGACACCTTCGGTGATCGCATCCGCCAGCGCCAGCGCGGCGGCGACCGGGTCGGCATTCTCTTGGCTCAGGGCCACGGCGACAGCCTGGTCGGTGGCGGCGGCGGCAATTTCGTCGGCCTCGGCCATTGGCGCGGCTTCGATCGCAAGCATGGCAGAGGGATCGGCAGGCGTGTCTTCTGCGGCCAGTTCAACCGGGCGCGGCGCCAGGGTCAGCCTGTCGGCAGGTGCCGCAGCGGTGCCATCAGCCTGAACCGCATTGACCGCAAGACCCTGGTGTTGGGCGGCAAGCCCGCCGGGATCTTCGGGCTGCACCCGCATCGGACCTTCCAGCGCGCGCACGACCGGCACACCGGACACATCGCGCACCGCCAGCTGATATCCCCATATCCCCAACCCCACCACCAGACCCAACGACATAACGGCGCCGGCCCATGAGATGATGGACGTGGAATTTGCGGGATTGCCTGTTGGCGCCACCGGTTGGGCGCCCCATTCAACTTGTGTCATGCCTGCCTCACATCCGGCGATCAGACACATTCGCGCCCCGCCGGTTTACTGCCTTGCCTCTGATCTCCGAGGCCAAGCAGCACTTGTGATCAGCGCATTTCCTCAGCCGGAGTTACGCCGAGAATACCAAGACCGGCGGAAATAACAACGGCCACGGCCCGCGGCAGAGCTATTTTCGCAGCTGTTGCAGCCAAGTCACCCTCTTGCAGGAAGCGCAGCTCGGGCTTGTCATTGCCCCGGTTCCACAGCGCGTGGAATTCAGACGCCAGTTCGTACAGGTAAAACGCGATGCGATGGGGTTCGTGGGTGCGCGCGGCAATTTCCACCAGACGCGGCCATTCGGCCAGCTTTTTGGCGACGGCCAGCTCGGCCTCGTCGACCAACGCAGGCTGATCGACCAGCGTCACGCCCAGCGCATCCGCCTTGCGAAGCACAGAATGCACCCGCGCATGGGCATATTGCACGTAAAACACGGGGTTTTCGCGGCTTTGCTCCAGTACCTTATCGAAATCGAAATCCAACGAGGCATCGTTCTTGCGCGTCAGCATGACGAAACGCGTGACATCCGGGCCGACCTGATCGACCACATCACGCAGCGTGACAAAGGTCCCCGCCCGCTTGGACATCTTGAAAGGTTCGCCGTTCTTGAACAGCTTGACCAGCTGGGTCAGCTTGACGTCCAGCGGCACCTTGCCATCCGACAGCGCCGAAACGGCGGCCTTCATCCGCTTGACATAGCCACCATGGTCAGCGCCGAAAATGTCGATCAGCGCATCAAAGCCCCGTTCAACCTTGTCAAAGTGATAGGCAATGTCAGGCGCGAAATAGGTCCAGGCCCCATCCGATTTCTTGACGGGCCGGTCGACGTCATCGCCGTGGTCGGTCGATTTGAACAGGGTCTGCTCGCGCGGCTCCCAATCTTCGGGCAGCTTGCCCTTGGGTGGCGCCAACACGCCTTCATAGATCAGCCCCTTGGCGTCCAGCGCTGCCAGCGCGGCTTCGATCCGGCCAGTGCCGTACAGGGACTTTTCGCTGAAGAAAACGTCCATCTCGACGCCCAGTGACTTTAGGTCAGCGCGGATCAGGTCCATCATCTGTGCGGTGGCGTATTCGCGCACCTCGTCCAGCCAGACGCTTTCGGGCTGGTCCAGCCAGACATCGCCCTTTAGCTCGGCCAGCGCCTTGCCGACCGGCACCAGATAATCCCCCGGATACAGACCTTCGCCGATCTCAGGCGTATGGCCCAGCGCTTCACGGTAGCGTTCATAGGTGGAACGCGCCAGCACATCGACCTGTGCGCCACCATCGTTGATGTAATATTCCCGCGTCACCACATGGCCCGCATATTCCAACAAGCTGGCCAGCGCGTCCCCAAACACCGCACCGCGCGTGTGGCCGACATGCAAAGGTCCGGTCGGGTTGGCCGAGACATATTCGACGTTCACCTTCTGCCCGGCACCCATGGTCGACTGACCATAGCCGTCCGTCGTCAGAACGGTTTCCACCAGCCCGGCCCAAACGCCCGTGTCCAACCGCAGGTTCAAGAACCCTGGTCCGGCAACCTCGGCCTTGACGATCCGCGCGTCCGCCAACAGCCTGGCCGCCAGCGCCTCGGCAATATCGCGCGGCTTTTGCTTCGCCGGTTTCGCCAGCACCATCGCCGCATTGGTCGCCATGTCACCATGGGCCGCATCGCGCGGGGGTTCCACCGTCACGTTGTCAAAGGACAGGCCTTCGGGCAGAGCGCCCTCGCCCACCATGGCCTCAAGGCTTTCCACCACCAGGGCGCGGATATCGCTGAACAGGTTCATCGCTTGGTTCCTTATACTTGCGCGCGGTTTAGCACGGGGGGCGCGAAGGTCAACGCCCCGCTTGCCCTCTGCGTCGCCTCACCCTAGGCTCCGCCCAGTGGAAGGAACCCCCATGACCCAGCTGAACGTGCATTGCCTGAACCCGCTTGTCGCCCTGGCCGACCAGGCCTTTGACCCGGACCTGTCCGGCCAGATCATCGAACTGGGCAAGCAGGCCGGACTGAGCCGCGCCAAGGTCGCGATCGGCGACAAGGGGATCGAGGTCAAGGCCCGCACCAATTCCATGGCCGTGCTGGACCAATGGGCCCACCCTGCCCTGACCCAGCTGGTGACCACCGTCGCGGGCCTGGTGCGCCTGCCGCCGGAGAACTGCGAGCCGATGAAGCTGCTGCACTATGAGGGCGACGAGAAGTTCGAAGACCACCTGGATGCCTTCGACCCCGGCGGGTTTCAGACCCACCATCTGTTTCCCGCAGGCCAACGCCTGTTCACCACGCTGTGTTATCTGAACGATGTGCCCGCGGGCGGGGAAACCGTATTTCCCAAACTGAAACTGTCGGTGCGCCCCAAGCTGGGGCGCGTCCTGGTGTTTTCCAACACCGTCCCCGGCACGATCGACCAGCACCTCCATTCGGTTCACACTGGCCAGCCGGTTGCGGGGGGTGAAAAATGGGTCGTTGCCCTGTGGTGGCGCCAGCATGCCTGGCACGTGCCGCGCGACTATCCCGAAGAAACCGGCCCCATGCGCGCGTTGTGATAAA
>DFBF01000034.1:8959-13551 GCA_002367285.1 Rhodobacteraceae bacterium UBA3087
ACCACCGCCAACGCAGGCGCTCTGGTCGATCCGATCGTCGAGCCGGAAATCATCATCGAAGAAGCCACAACCAGCTCCTCGGCCGGCATTCTGGTCCCGCTGCTTCTGCTGATCATGATCGGTGTGGCCATGTCGGGTGGCGGAAACTCGAACATGCCGCCGATGCCCGTCTAATTCGGCGCATTTGAACCGGCTTGTCTGACATCCTGAAATCGCGTCAGGCATAAGAAGACTTCAAAAGGGGGTGAGACAACTCGCCCCCTTTTTTTCATTGGGTTTCTGTTGACTTGGCACGGCCCCAATGTCTAGCGTAGGCACAGGCTGGCAGCGAGGCTGGCCACCAAGGGATAAGGGGACCCACCATGAAAAAATTTGTACTTGCCATCGCCATTTCGGCCACCATGGCCGCCACCACCGCCAACGCAGGCACTCTGGTCGATCCGATCGTCGAGCCGGAAATCATCATCGAAGAAGCTGCGACCAGCTCCTCGGCCGGGATCCTGGTCCCGCTGCTTCTGCTGATCATGATCGGGGCGGCCATGTCGGGTGGCGGCAACACCCCCGTAAAAGGGTGATCTTGCGATCTGCGTCGCCCTTGGCTGGCGTGACCTGAACAGACAGCCGCAGTCCCGAAACGGGCTGCGGCCTTTTTTGTCAGCCCAACAGGCGTTTGTGTTCCTGCAACGCAAACCGGTCGGTCATGCCCGCGATATAGTCGGCCACGATCCGCGCCAGCGCCGTGTCGCTGTCCGCCATGGCCACATCGGCGCGCCAGTCTTCCGGCAACAGCTCGGGTTGGCGCATGAACAGCGGGAACAGGTCCTCGACCACCGCCGTGACCTCCAGGCGCATCACCACCACCGAGGGCGCCCGATACATGCGAGTGAACAGGAATTCGCGGATCACCTTGAGATCTGCCCACAAGCCGCTTGAAAACTGCACAACCGGGCGGCCCAACCCACGTATGTCTTCAACACTTGCCGGGTTTTCCTCTTGAATCAACCGCTTGGAGGTGACCAACACATCGCTGACCATCACCCCGAACACCCGACGCAGGGCCTCATGACGGCGCCGCTTCAGGTCCAGACCGGGGTATTTCGCGTCCACTTCACGAAACGCGTCCCCGACAATCGGCAGCTGACAGATGTCATCGACCGTGAACAATCCGGCGCGTAGCCCGTCATCCAGGTCGTGGTTGTTATAGGCGATATCGTCCGCCAGCGCGGCCGCCTGGGCCTCGCCCCCCGCGTGGGTGTGTAATTCCAACCCGTGGCGCGCGTCATACTCGGCCAGCGCATAGGGCAGATCGCCCGTCACGGGCCCATTATGCTTGGCAATGCCCTCCAGCGTTTCCCAGGTCAGGTTCAGCCCGTCCCATTCCGCATAGTGCCGCTCCAGCGACGTGACGATCTTCAACGCCTGCGCATTGTGATCGAACCCGCCATACGGCGCCATCAGCGCGTTCAGCGCGTCCTCTCCGGTGTGGCCAAACGGTGTGTGTCCCAGGTCATGGGCCAAGGCGACCGCCTCGGTCAGGTGGGAATTCATCCCCAGCGCGGCCGAAATCGTGCGCGCCACCTGCGCAACCTCGATCGAATGGGTCAGGCGGGTGCGAAAATAATCGCCCTCGTGTTCAACAAAGACCTGGGTCTTGTGCTTTAGGCGGCGAAAGGCGCTGGAATGGATGATCCGGTCACGATCGCGTTGAAATGGCTCGCGAAAGGCGCTTTCGTCTTCGTCATACAGTCGCCCACGCGTGCGTGTCGGATCAGATGCATATGTTGCCAGCATGTCAGCCCCAATTTGCCGGTCCTGCCTTGCCGGACCCTGTTGCGCCACCTATATTCGATCCTGCGAACAGAGGAAATGCGAAACCATGGAATTGACCCTGCCCCCCAAAGTCTCGGACCGCGCCTTTGCGCGGCTGGCTGAAATCGGTGCACACGCTCAGGGCAAAGCCCTGCGTGTCGCTGTCGAAGGCGGCGGCTGTTCCGGGTTTCAGTATGAAATCACCCTGGACGACCCGGCCGACGGCGACCTGGTCCTGACGGACGGCGGCGAACAGGTGGTGGTTGACGAGGTATCGCTGCCCTTCCTGGCCAATGCAGAGATCGATTTCTCCGAAGAACTGATCGGCGCACGGTTTATCATCAACAACCCGAATGCAACGGCGTCTTGTGGCTGTGGCACGTCCTTTTCGATGTGACCAGGCAGGGTGATCAGGTGGCGTGATCAGGTGGCGTCTTCCAACGCGCCTTCGATCATGATCTGCATCACAAAATCCAAGGTATCCTGCCAGGCCTGGAAATACTCTGCGCTCCACTGTCCGCCCAGATGCGTCCCCAACGTGTCGATCAACGCCTTGGCAATAATCGGATAATGCTCGGCCAACACCCCCTTGGTGGCATGACCTCGTCCCAGTGCATTCAGAGGCGCGACCAGGTCCGCAGGATTGCCAAGCATCCCCATCGCCAGGTTCAACAGTTCATACAATTTGCGCCCCTGGGTGAACATGTCTTCGGGAAACAGCGCCCGCAAATCCGGGGCACGGGAAAACACACGCGCATAAAACTCCTGAGTGAACGCGCCGGGGGGCGACGTCACCAAGGCGACGCTTTCCCGACACGGCTGTGCATTCGTCTTGTCACTCAAATCGCCCGCCCCCTCAACGCATGGCTGATCGCCAAGCTGTCGTAAGAAAGTGAACACTCCCTTGCGCACCGTGCTTTTCAAGACGGTGCGAACCAGATACCCCGGCACCATGCGGTATGACACGATCATCATAGGAGCGGGGGCGGCGGGGCTGTTTTGTGCCGCACAGACGGTGCAGGCCGGGCGGTCGACCCTGCTGTTGGACCACGCCAAAAAGCCGGGCGAAAAGATCCGCATTTCCGGTGGCGGGCGCTGCAATTTCACCAATATGCACACCGGCCCTGAAAACTTCCTGTCGCAAAACAAACACTTCGCCAAATCCGCGTTGAAACGCTTTACCCCGTGGGATTTCATCGACCTGATGGATCGCGCAGGCATTGCCTGGCATGAAAAGACCCTGGGACAGCTGTTTTGCGACGACAAGGCGACCCAGATTGTCGATATGCTGCTGGATCTGGCCAAAGGCGTTGATCTGCGGCTGCAAACGCCGGTTCATACGGTGGAAAAAACCGCCACAGGCTTTTCCCTGACCCTGCCTACGGGCCGTGTGACCAGCCGCAATCTGGTCATCGCGACAGGTGGCAAATCCATCCCCAAGATGGGCGCAACCGGCTTTGCCTATGACATCGCGCAGCAATTCGGGCATCAGATCGTGAACACCCGCGCCGCGCTGGTTCCACTGACCTTTCCCGAAGGGCGTTTTGCCCCGATTTCAGGCCTGTCCCTGCCTGTGCGTGCCAGCACTGCCCGCGCCAGCTTTGACGAAGCCCTGCTGTTCACCCATCGCGGATTGTCCGGCCCGGCGATCCTGCAAATCAGTTCGTATTGGCGCGAGGGTGAGGCGATTGACATCGACCTGATCCCGGACACGCCGCTGTTTGAACGGCTCAGCGCACAGCGCCAGATCGAAGGGCGGCGCAACCTGACCACCGAACTGGCCCGCCACCTGCCCGCCCGCCTGGTCGACCACCTTGCAACGGATCCGGACCTGAACCTGGGTCTGAGCGGCAATCTGGCGGACCAGTCTGACAAACGCTTGCAGGCGTTGGAATGCGCGCTGAAACATTGGCAGCTGACCCCGAACGGGTCCGAAGGCTATCGCACCGCCGAGGTCACGCTGGGCGGCATCGACACGGATGGCATCGACAGCAAAACCATGATGTCGAAATCCGTGCCGGGATTGTATTTCATCGGTGAATGCGTCGATGTCACGGGATGGCTGGGCGGCTTCAATTTCCAGTGGGCCTGGAGCAGCGCCCACGCCGCTGCATCTCATATCGCCAGCTAAGGCGTTTCGACCTAGTGTTGGATCACAGCACTCTGTCGAAACGCCCACACCAAATCAGTGTATCGCGCGTTTCGAATTCACGCTGTGAGTCAACGTAAACTCGAAACGCTTTAACTTGTGCCCCGCGCCCAATGCCCGTTACATGGGGCCAGTGACGCGCGGAGGTCCACATGAAAATCGCCAGTTTCAACATCAATGGCATCAAGGCCCGGCTGCCTGCCCTGACCGATTGGCTGGAGGAGACAAAGCCCGACGTCGCCATCTTGCAAGAGATCAAATCGATCGACGAAAACTTCCCGCGCGAACACTTTGAAGACATGGGCTACAGCGTTGAGACCCATGGGCAAAAGTCCTTCAACGGCGTCGCATTATTGTCGAAATACCCGCTGGAGGACGTGATGCGCGGCCTGCCCGGCGACGACGAAGATGAACAGGCGCGTTACATTGAGGCGACCGTCGTGGGCAACACAGCCGTGCGCATTTGCGGCTTGTACCTGCCCAATGGCAACCCGGTGCCGGGGCCGAAATATGACTATAAGCTGGCCTGGATGGAGCGTTTAAGAACACGCGCCAAACACTTGTTATCGCAAGAAGAACCATTCTTCATGGCCGGAGATTTCAACATCATCCCCCAGGCCGAAGACGCCGCGCG
>DFBF01000034.1:13597-14054 GCA_002367285.1 Rhodobacteraceae bacterium UBA3087
TTTCGCGTCCGCAATCAGGCGCCAGAACAATACACATTCTGGGATTTTCAACGCGGATCCTGGCAGCGCAATGATGGCATTCGGATTGACCATTTTCTGCTGTCGCCCGAATGCGCCGACCTGTTGGTCGACTGCCAAATCGACAAAGAGGTGCGCGGGCGTGAAAAGCCTTCGGACCATGTGCCCATATGGGTTGAGATTGCCGCATAAGGACCTGTCATGACACGAAAAATCATCATTGATACTGATCCGGGGCAAGACGATGCCGTGGCGATCCTGTTGGCGCTGGCCAGCCCGGAGTTGGAGGTGCTGGGCATCACCGCCGTCGCCGGAAACGTGCCGCTGCCCCTGACCGAAAAGAACGCCCAGATCGTCTGCGAACTGGCCGGGCGACCGGACATTAAGATATTTTCTGGCTGCGACGCACCGCTGGAACGCCCTTTGGTCACCGCCGAAT
>DFBF01000188.1 GCA_002367285.1 Rhodobacteraceae bacterium UBA3087
AGCTTCTTTCAGGCCAAGACCTGTGATGCCGCGGACTTCTTTGATGACGTTGATTTTGGATGCGCCAGCGTTCTTGAGAACGACGTCAAATTCAGTCTTCTCTTCTTCTGCTGCACCGCCAGCGTCGCCGCCAGCCATCATAACAGCGCCACCGGCTGCTGGTTCGATGCCATACTCGTCTTTGAGGATGGTTTTCAGTTCTTGTGCTTCGAGAAGGGTCAGACCCACAATCTCTTCAGCCATTTTTTTCAGATCAGCCATTGTACTGTTTCCGTTCAGTTTAGATGTGTTCCAACGTGTAGGCATTCACCCCACGCAGGTATCAAGATTGCTTAAGCAGCCGCCTTGTCCTCAACAGTGGACAAGATGGACGCGATGTTCGAAGCAGGCGCGCCAATGGCCCCAGCGATGTTCGAAGCAGGTGCAGCGATACAGCCAACGATCGAAGCAATAAGCTCCTCACGCGACGGCATAGCGGCGACAGCTTTCACACCGGCCGGATCCAAGGCCGTCTCACCCATAGCACCGCCAAGGATCACGAGCTTGTCGTTCTCTTTGGAGTAGTCCTGGATCACCTTGGCAGCAGCCACGGGATCTTCGGAATAGGCAAGGACGGTCATACCCGTCAGAAGGTCAGCAATCGAAGCATTCGATTTACCTTCCAGGGCGATCTTGGCGAGCTTGTTCTTGGCAACGCGTACAGACCCGCCCGCTTCACGCATTTTAGCGCGCAGGTCCTGCATTTCGGCAACCGTGATACCCGCATAGTGGCTAACCACTACAACGCCAGAGCTTTCAAAGATCTGGCCGAGCTCGTCGACCAGTTTTTCTTTTTGTGCTCTATCCACAGTTTCACTCCAAGTATGGAGGTTTGACCCTCCGGCTCATATTTCACCGGGTTTGCACCCGGCAATCGGGTCCTTTACGGGTCCTTCGCAAGTTCGCCCCTGGAAACAGATGACCAGGAATTCTTGTTCATTTCCCATCTCAGGCAGGATTTATGGGCCGAAACCCACCCGCCATCTCGGACGAAGTATCGGGCCGACGCGACTCAGCACGGCAACCCGACCGCCGCTATTTATGTGTTTTCCGTGCGACTGTGAAGGGGGTTGTCAACTTTTTCCTGCATGGGTCGGGATTTCCCGCCCATTCAGGACCGTTTCGGGGCCTTCAATGCGGCCCGGATTTCATCCGCGATCCGCCGTGTTGCCGGCCGGCGCGCATCAATATCCACATGCGCGTTCAGAAAGGACTGGGGCGCATAGGACCGCTGCCCAGTCTGCCATTGCAACAGTTGTTCGGTCAATTCAGAACCGTCAAAGGCAATCGGAAAGGCGCCCCGCGGGTCGGCATATTCCACCGGCGCCTCGCCACGTGTGGGAAACAGAAACGGCTGCGCCCCGGCCCGCAAGGCCTCGTATATCACAGTCGAGGAACGCGAGATCACGACCTGCGCCTCGGCACATAACGCGGCCACGGGGCGATCTGAGAATGCGATGCCCTCACCGGGGCTCACATCATACAGCGGATGGCCGCTGACCACGGGCTGCAATCCAGCAGCTTTGCAGGCCGCCAACGCCTCGGCCAACCAGTGTGGCCCCTGCTGTTCACCGCGAAACTTGTAGTTCACGACAGCCATCGGCGCGCGCTGGTCCCGCGTCAGGCCCAGCTGCACAGCCTCCAACACCGGTGAGCCAACAACCCGCGCCTGACGTCCCGCCACATGAACAGACGGGCCCCAGCCCAGAAACGGCACATCCGGGTGGCTGATATCCGGGAAATTGAACCGCCCACCTTCAACCACCTGTAACAGGCGCACACCGCGGGCCAGAAGTTCGGGCACAAGGTCAAAGGCCCCACTGGGCTCCCACAAATGGGTGCGCAGGCAAAAGACCAACACGTCGCCAGACTTGAACGTCGGCAACATCTTTGCGGCATTCAGCAACTTGATCCCGTCCGCGTTCAACACCTGTTTCGCCTGACGCGCGCCAGGGTTGCCAGGAAAGATCAGCCAGCGCGGCGTGACCCCGCCCTGCACCAGATCCGCCACCACCCCGCGAAGGATATTCACGTGATTGCGCGAATGGGCCAGGACGTACACCTGCCCCCGAGGACGGCGGAGCAGCCTCATGCAGGGCTGACCAGATAATCCGCCACCACCTGAGGGCGCGGGCGCATTTCGATCATGGTTTTCACCAGCTCGAAATCTTCGCCGTCGTTGATGTCCATGCCGGTGATCGCGTGATCCACAATGGGGAAAATCCGTTTGCCCATATAGCCTGGGCCCAACGCCTGCCAATTGCGGTGACGCAGCACATCCAGGTTGAAGGGCGAATAGGCCTCGGGGAATTCGGTGCGCCGCATGACTGACCGGTTCGGATCCCAGATGTCGCCCAACATCGGCTCCAGAAACCCGTCATCGTTTTGCATCACCAACCGACAATCGGCCTTGGAAACGATGCGCACGGAATCGATGCTGTCGTCCTCCTCCAGCACCGCCAACGCACGCCGCACACTGTCGACCTTGCGAAAGGGATTGGTCGGCTTCAGGCGAATCCAGACATCCGGCAGGTCGATCCCCATGGCGGGCAAAGTCTGGGTCAGGTCGGCGATGATGTCTTCTTCCATCGCGGTGTCCGAACTGGCCGCAGCACTGCGCAGCCCCGGACAGAACGCGCCATAGCTTTCGGCGATCTCGCGATATTCGGGGCTGTCGGTGGACACAATCACCTGATCGACCCCCAACGCCTTGCCGAACGCCACCGCATAGGACAACAGCGGATGGCCATCAATCGGCGCAATGTTTTTGTGTGGCAATCCCTTGGACCCCGACCGCGCGGGGATGAATGCATAGGCTTTCATCGTGCTCTCCTCTGCTGACGCCAATTTCGCGCGGGACCGGGGACAGCGCAATGAAAAAGGGCGGGACATGATGCCCCGCCCTTTCAAATCTGTTCGTTAAGGAAGCGTCCGCAGACGTCAGCCCCAGTAGCCAGCTTAGTTGCCAGTCGCGTTGTCGATGTTCAACGTGATGCCCGGACCCATGGTCGAGCTCAGCGCGATCTTCTGCATGTAAGCCCCTTTGGCGCCCGACGGACGGGCCTTTTGGACCGCATCCACAAACGCGCGGATGTTTTCGACCAGCTTGGCTTCGTCAAACGAGGCCTTGCCGATACCGGCGTGAACCACACCAGCTTTTTCGGCTTTGAACTGAACCTCACCACCTTTGGCGGCTTCGACAGCGGCTTTCACATCCATGGTGACCGTGCCCACTTTGGGGTTCGGCATCAGGTTGCGCGGGCCAAGGACCTTACCAAGACGACCAACGATGGGCATCATGTCCGGGGTCGCGATGCAACGATCGAAATCGATCTTGCCGCCCTGAACGGCTTCCATCAGGTCTTCGGCGCCGATGATGTCCGCGCCAGCTTCCTTGGCTTCGTCAGCCTTGGGGCCGCGGGCGAACACAGCAACGCGCATGGTTTTACCGGTGCCGTTGGGCAGAGATACAACGCCGCGAACCATCTGGTCAGCGTGGCGCGGGTCAACACCCAGGCACAGCGCGATTTCGACGGTTTCATCGAATTTCGCTTTGGCGTTGGATTTGATCAGCGAGACGGCTTCTTCAACGGTGACGTTGTCTTTGCCAGCGAATGCTGCGCGGGCAGCGGTGGTGCGTTTTCCGAGCTTTGCCATCTTACTTCACCTCGATGCCCATAGAGCGGGCAGAGCCCAGGATGATCTGCATCGCGGCGTCGATGTCGTTCGCGTTCAGATCTTTCATCTTCGCTTCGGCGATTTCTTTCACCTGTGCGGGGGTCACGGAACCAACAACCTCACGGCCGGGCAGTTTCGCGCCGGACTTCAGCTTGGCAGCCTTTTTCAGGAAATAGGACGCGGGCGGCGTCTTAATGTCCATCGAGAAGGACTTGTCCTGATAATAGGTGATGATGGTCGGGCACGGCGCACCGGCCTCGAGTTCCTGCGTCTTGGCGTTGAACGCCTTGCAGAATTCCATGATGTTGATGCCGCGCTGACCCAGTGCGGGACCGACGGGCGGGCTGGGGTTGGCTTGACCTGCAGGGACCTGCAGTTTCATTTTGCCAGCAATCTTCTTGGCCATGTGGCCTCTCCTTCTAACAACCCGGCAAAACGCGTTTCACCGGTTCAAATTGCCGTGGTCTGGATCAGGGCCGCGGCCCGTCGCCTTCCACGGATTAAACACTCACATCTGTTTCGAAACCTGAGTGTATTCCAGCTCGACCGGGGTCGCCCGGCCAAAGATCGACACCGTCACCTTCAGGCGCTGGTTGTCTTCGTCCACACCTTCGACCATGCCGTCGAAACCTTCGAACGGACCGTCGTTGACGGAAACTTTTTCACCGATGTCAAAGCTGATCAGGGTGCGCGGGGCTTCCTGGCCTTCTTCGACGCGGCCCAGAATCGCCTGGACCTCGGAATCGCGCATCGGCATCGGGCGGCCTTGCGGGCCCAGGAAACCGGTGACGCGGTTGATCGAGTTGATCAGGTGATAGCCCTCGTCCGACATTTCCATGTGGACCAGAACGTATCCTGGCATAAAGCGACGCTCGGCGGTCACTTTCTTGCCGCGACGCACTTCGATCACCTCTTCAGTCGGGACCAGAACTTCGTCGATCTCGTCCTCAAGACCTTTTTCCTCAACAGACAGCTTGATCTGCTCGGCGATCTTTTTTTCGAAGTTCGAGAGCACGCTCACCGAATACCACCGTTTCGCCATGTCAGCCTCTGCCTTGTCTTGCCGGTGGCACGCCACCAAAGGTTTATAAATTCCAAGCGGTTACACCGCATGTCCCAGAACAAAAATCGGCGCGCAACTCGAATCGCCGCACGCCAGCCTGGATCAGTCCGCCCGCAGTACCCCCGAAACCACACGATTTCAAGGGGCTGGGCGTCAGCCCGCCAGGCTCAGGATCTGGCCCAGACCAAAGCGGATGCCCAGATCGACCAGCGAAAAGAACACAGCGGTCAGTGCGGCCATGGCAAACACCATGCCCGTGGTCAGCATAACTTCGCGACGTGTCGGCCAAACGACCTTGGACACTTCGGCGCGCACCTGCTGGATGAATTGAAGAGGGTTCGTCATTGCCATTGTCTTGCTACTCCCGGGGGGTCAGGCGACCAGATACGCAAAGCGCGCGGGGTTTTCAAGCCCGCATGGACGCCGCCCGCTTACGCGGCCTTGGCGTTTTTCATCTGATCCAACACCTGTGCCACCATCAGCGCGGCGAATTCGGGCGACTTGTGCACCACATCACGCGCCGCATCAGCGTTTTCAACCGCGAACTCGCGCCGGGTCAAAAACTCGTCGGTCAGGGTTTCGGGCGGCTGGATCACCATGGTGACACGATCCTTCGCGGCCAGCTTGCGCAGCATGGCAAAGGCGCGCTCGACCTCCTGGGGGGCCAGGTCGATCCCCACCTTGGCCGCTTCTTCCTTGGGGGGGAACACCCCTTGAGTCGGCAGAGAGGTCGGCACGAACCAGACCGGCGCGCCCGCCTTGGCAAAGTTGCGCGCAAAGCGATAGGTGCGGGTCGACATCATGAATTCCCAAGTCGCCGCCTCCAACGCTGCTTGCGACAGATAGCTGGCAGCGGACAGCTCGAGAAGAAATTCGCTTAGCCGCAGGCGTGCGCCGTAAAACAGATAGGCACCAAAATCCTTGGCCCCCAGGGTCTCAGGCCCGTCGCCACGCACAAGGTCCAGATCGGCCTGGGCCCCGGCATCGGCAACGATGCGCCCCTGCTTCCAGCGCAGCCCGCGAAACGATGGCCCCGCCGCGCCCCAGAAGCCGACCTTGCGGCCCTGCGCGTCAATCAGGCCCTGATCCCAGGCCAGCTTCACACTGGCAACATGGCTGTCGCCGTAAATGCACAGGCTGTCGCTGGCTGCAGCTTCACTTTGCGAAGGCATTGAGCATCTCCTCTTCACAAATGACATCGTCGCCGGACTGGGCAGCGGCGGGCGGCGGCACCGGTTTTTCCGCCGCTTTCTTGCCCTTCTTCAGCTTGCCAAAGACCGCTTCCTGATCGGCAAAGAAGTTTTTCATCACGAAATCCACCCCCTGGCTGACCACATTGCGTTGATTCGGCGCATAAAACATGCCGCGAAACGCCGGTGCCGTGATGATTTCATAGCTGGGAAAATAATCGACCCAGTCACTGTCTTCTGCCGTCATCCCCGCCACCGCGCGCAGCACGGATTTGGAATAGGTCGTGGCAGTCAGCACATGGGTGCCACTGGCCGAGGCCGTCAGCGGCACGGGCGACACGGTCAGCAGCACCTTGAGCGCCGGGTTTTCCGCCTTCATTGCCGCCAGGGCCGCGTTCAGGTCGGCCTGGATCGCATCAACCCGATGGTTCACGAACACATGTTTGTTGGCGTCATATGTGCCCGCAGCGGTGCCCGGACAGCTGGCATATTCCAACCCCGTTTCACTGTTGGCCCAGCTTTCGGTCAGGCCCAAAGTGAAGACAAACACGCCCGCATCGCGAATCGCGCTGCGGATCGCCGACAGGCAGGCGGCGCGACTGGTGCGCAGCTCGTCCTCGCTGGCAAAGCCACCGGGTTCGATCGCCGGGCGCAGCGGATCAAAGAACCGCCCACCCTCTTGCCAGATTTCATCCGGCTCATCGCGCATATCCAGCGCGATTTCGACCCATTGGCGCAGCATCTTGGCGGTATAGATATTGCCGGTGCGAAAGCTGAAAATACCATAATTGAACTTGGTGCGCGTATCAGGCGACATGAAGGACGGCGCCGGTTCCGCGTCCAGCCAGGGATATCCGCGTGCAATCAACGCGCGGCTGAAATGCTGGGCAAAACAGGATCCCGCCGTGACCAGTTTCATCTGCTTGGTCACCTGAAATTTCGGTGCCCACAAGCCGCTAATCTGAAGCGGGTTCAACGCGCCAACCGCATTGCGCCAAAACGCCTCGGCGCCAAGCGATGTATAAGGGTTCTCTGCCACGGGCCTCACCATTACCTTGTTGTTTGCCGCATCATAGCGCGTTTGCAGGCGCACGGAAATCGCCATTCTGTACCGCTTTGCAACAGCAAAGGGGCCCGCGTGAGGCCCCTTGTTTCACACCCGGATTTCCACCGGCTTAACGGCTGCGCGTCTGGCTGGCCAATTTGTCAAACGGGTCGGCGGCCATCTTGGCCCGCGTCTGTGCGCTGCGATCGCGGCTGACACCGCCTCCAGCCCCGGCAAACCCGCCAAACGTCGGCTTTGCCGCCTTGGGCGCCTGCCCGAACAGGCTGTTGATCCCGTTTCCCGCCTTGCGAAACATCGAATAGACGAAGAACCAGAAGGCACCGATCACGCCAAACCCCAGGATCATGCTGACATAGACGCCGTTGCCGCTAACGCCCATCAACACGGCCGCGACCACCACTCCGATCACCACTTTCTGCGCAGGCGACCCCCCGATGCCAAACCCGGATTTCGCCTGTGTCGCGACGACCTGCTCGGCGAATTGCGGCTCAGGCTGAACCTGCGGCGCCTGTTGCTGCGCCAGGCGTTGGTTGATCCGCCCCAGCGGTGTATCAGCCGTCACGCTGTCCGCCATCGGCGCCTGTGAAGCCAGTCCTGCGACCGGGGAGGCGGGCCGCCGGGCGACAGAACTGGCCTGCCCGGCAATCGGGCCTTCGGCAAAAGGATCGGCCTTGCGCGTTTTGCCACGCGTGCCCCGCTTGAACACCAGCTTGACGATGCCAAACAGCGCCACGCACAGGGCGATCAGCCAGACGGTCAGACGTTCTTTCGTCGGCACACCATGGGGCGCGAGGGCAGCTGCACGCCCATCAAAGAAGGGTTCGAGATACACAAAGCCGTCGCCCTTGGTCAGACCCTCGTCACGCAACGCGTCCGAGGCCAGCGCGCTGGACCCATTGCCCGAACCGGCAAAGCCGTTGAAGGCAAACACCATGCCATAGGGGGTATATCCGATCGTGCGTTCTTCCAACTGATCAGTGAATCGGTCCTTCTGCGCCTTGGTCAGAACGATCACAGCGCGGGCAACCTTGGTGGTGTCCGTGTCATCCTGGCCAAACAGCACATACATGAACCGCGTGCTGGTGGTGATGCCGTTGGTCTTTTCGATCAGCTCGTAATTGTAATCCCAGTTGATCCAACCCGAGACATTGATTTCCTTCACATCGCTCATGTGATGCGTGCGGCTGAACTGCGCGATATCCACCAGTTCGGGTGCTGGGGCCTCGAGGGCAGCGGCTTTCTCGGCCTCCTCCTCCAAGGCACTCTGGTAAGCGGTTTCAGCCAAGTAACCGATGCCCCCGGCCATGGGCAGATACGCCCACCAGGGTAAAATCAACAAAAGGACCAACAAACGACCCATGACTGCTCTCCTATTCACTGCATGACAATGTATTTTGAAAGCAACCTACAGGTGAAAACCGGGCACGAATGTGGCGCGGCCGGGCAGAATTCTGGGAATTCGGGGGGGACTTCTGATCTGTGCAAAGTCTGGTGGCTTGGCGGGCCAATGGTCCTGGCAGGGGCGGAGGGGCTCGAACCCACGACCTACGGTTTTGGAGACCGTCGCTCTGCCAACTGAGCTACACCCCTAGGACCGGGGTTCGGATTACGGCATGGCGGCAGGGTTTTCAAGGGCGTTTTTGCCCCTGATTGACAGACGGCGTGAAACCGGTCGCTTCGCACCGTCAAAAGGTTTCAAAACGGTTTGGTAAAGCCAAAGCACAGGCCAAAAGCCTCATAGTCGCTGCGACAGCCGCCGATCGTGATCCTAGCGACGCCAAAAAGGTTGGCCACGGTTGCTTCTGATCGGAAACCGGTAGGAGTCGGCGCTCTCCACGGCGTTCCCTTCTAAGGTCAGGCTGGCATGGGTTGGTTTTCTGGCCATTCACCAAGCTCCAGCATCAAGCCTTTAGAGCTGTGCCCACCCCGGACCAGAAAGCCTTTGTCAGAGACCTCAGGAAAGTGGTTGGCCCAGTCGCGATAGCGATCATTGGTGATGACAATCGCGCCAAGTTTGCGCGCGGCATGCAGGATCGCCTCATCCGCAATCGTGCCTTTTGGAACGACCGTCACCGCGCCCCGCGGCAGCTGCAATGCCTCTTCGAAATCCCTGTCGGTCAGGTAACGGTCGACCAACCGATAGCCAGCATTCGCGTCAAAAAAGAACCGGGGTGTATAGCCCTGTGCGACAAGATGTTTGCGCACCTCTGCCAGGGGTTCGGGACTTGGGCTTCCTTTGTGCCAATACATCACGTTCGAGCCATCGACGATCGCCCAGTTTTTTGGCCCTTTTGATCGAAGAACCCACAGGTTTTTCAGAAGCAGACCAAAGCTGGCAAGAGCGACAGGACCGGCCAGCAGCAAAAGGTCCACCCAGCCGGGGATTACAAGCGCAATAGCAACACCGATACCGGACAAGATCACAAGGGATACAAGAAAAAACGCCATGAGGTTCCTATAAAATGACCGCAACCCAATTCAAATTTCTTCCTATCTATAGGTTCTTTTAAGACGAAAAGCAAAAGCCTGCGACGCTTCCGAAGCAGTAAGTCGCATCTTGCTTATCCCGTTCGTCCGGTGGGCACAGATCAAACAACACGCGATTGTTCGGGACGATCTGGCAAGGTGCACCCTTTGGTGCCCCCACGCAAAAGGGCCCCCTGTTGGGAGCCCTCTTCTTAGTCTTCACCGTCTTGGCTTTCGGGAGCTTTTGTTGCCAAAGGCCCCTGCCGCCAGGCCAGAGTTTTCGCAGAAAACTCGACCTTACTCGATGATTTTGGACACAACGCCCGAACCCACGGTCCGGCCGCCTTCGCGGATGGCGAAGCGCAGGCCGTCTTCCATGGCGATCGGCGCGATCAGCTCAACGCCGAACTTCAGGTTGTCGCCAGGCATGACCATTTCGGTGCCGGCGGGCAGTTCAACCGTGCCGGTCACGTCGGTGGTGCGGAAGTAGAACTGCGGACGATAGTTCGCAAAGAACGGCGTGTGACGGCCGCCTTCTTCCTTGGTCAGGATATAGACCTCGGCTTCGAACTTCGTGTGCGGGTTCACCGAACCAGGCTTACACAGCACTTGGCCGCGCTCAACTTTGTCACGGTCGATGCCGCGCAGCAGAACGCCGACGTTGTCGCCAGCTTCACCGCGATCCAGCAGCTTGCGGAACATTTCAACACCGGTACAGGTGGTGGTCTGCGTGTCTTTGATACCAACGATTTCGATGGTGTCGCCAACATTCACAACGCCACGTTCGATACGACCGGTCACAACCGTGCCGCGGCCCGAGATCGAGAACACGTCTTCGATCGGCAGCAGGAACGCACCGTCAACCGGGCGGGCCGGGGTCGGGATGTATTCGTCAACAGCCGCCATCAGTTCGCGGATCTTATCTTCGCCGATTTCAGGGTTTCTGCCTTCCATCGCCGCAAGAGCGGAGCCAGCAATGATCGGAATATCGTCGCCCGGATAGCCGTATTCGGTCAGCAGTTCGCGGATCTCCATTTCGACCAGCTCAAGCAGCTCTTCGTCGTCAACCTGGTCAACTTTGTTCATGAAAACGACCATGGTCGGGATACCAACCTGGCGGCCCAACAGGATGTGTTCGCGGGTCTGCGGCATCGGGCCGTCAGCAGCGTTCACAACCAGGATCGCGCCGTCCATCTGGGCAGCACCGGTGATCATGTTCTTCACATAGTCGGCGTGGCCGGGGCAGTCGACGTGCGCATAGTGACGCGCTTCGGTCTCGTATTCAACGTGCGCGGTCGAGATCGTGATGCCACGCGCTTTCTCTTCCGGCGCGCCGTCAATCTGGTCATAGGCCTGGAAATCACCAAAATACTTGGTGATCGCAGCCGTCAATGTCGTCTTGCCGTGGTCAACGTGGCCGATCGTGCCGATGTTGACGTGCGGTTTGGAGCGTTCAAACTTTTCCTTAGCCATGAGCCATTACGCCTTGTCTATTTTGGGGGACCCCACCGGGCCCGTTTCTCATCGCGCGCTCGTTACTTGGTCGCGCGAGGAAAATCAAGCGCCAGTTGCGTTTTGCGCTGTGTGTCGCAATCAGCTCTCAGCGGCGGCAGGGGCGTCTTCCGGCTCAACCGGCACGTTCACCGTATCCAGGTCGACTTCGGGCTCGACCTCCTCCACCACGCTATCCAAGGGTTCACCACCAAACCACTCAGGGTGTTTCAGCAGCCAATCATGGATCTTCTTGGCCATGTTGCGCGACAGATTGCGCCGCTGAACATGGCGGTTCTGGGTCAGACCCGAACTCAGAAACGTTTCCGCCGAGAACCGTTCGAACACCGTGAACCGCTTGGGTTCTGGATTGATCTTTTCCCCCTTCTCGTCGTCCCAGATCGTCACCCCGGCAATCAGAACCGACTTCGGGCTGGCCACCATGGGAATGCCCGGCAGCGCCAGGATAAAGCCTTCGACCTTCACGGCGATATGGTAATACTTGGTGCCATCATAGCGCCCAAACCGCTCGGTGATTGCCTCGGTCAGGCTCTCCTGCCACTCTTCCTCGGTGGCAGGGCGTGACAGCGGGCCGACGGTGGGATCAGGTGCCACCACGATATTGTGACCCAACAGGAAATCCCCCATCGGCGCGGGCGGCTCGGACAGATCCTTGAATTCGGAACAGGCCGACAGCGACAGCGCAAGGGCCAGCGCGGCAAACAGACGAATGATCATTGGGGTCCCCTCGGTCAATTGCCACAGGGATAGCGCAGGGGAGGCACCGGTGCAAACCCAACGGTTGTTTGCCCTGTGCGACACCGTATAGGCTGGGCTTGAAAGGGACCTTTCATGACCGACAGATTGCCCGTCCACGTCACCCTGTCCTCACGCGAACGCGGGTTTCTGCGCGTGTTGGGGGATGCGCGCAAAAATGCGCTGGCGATCATTCCCCGCATCTGCCTGCGCCAACCGATCGTGTCGGGCAAGGTGCTGCGCCGGTTCCACATGGTGCAAGACCCCCAGGCGCTGCGCCACATCCTGCGCGACGCCGAAGCGGACTATCCAAAATCACCCGAAGTCCTGTCGATCCTGCGCCCCGCCATCGGACGCGGGCTGTTCACCTCGCAAGGCGAACACTGGCGCTGGCAACGGCGCGCCGCAGCCCCGGTGTTTTCCCGGCGCAACGTCGAAACGCTTGGACCGGTGATGACACGCGCCGCCGATGCCGCCTGTGCGCGGCTCGATGCCGCGTGCAGTGGCACCCCGGCGGCTGAAATCGACATAGCAGATGAGATGATGAGCACCGCGTTTGATGTCATCGCCGACGTCTGTTTTTCACAGGGCGACGGTGTGCCACAGGACATGGCCCGCCATGCGATTGAACGATACCTAGCGGGCGCTGGCAGGGTGTCGTTGTTTGATTTCCTCGGCTTGCCCGACTGGGTACCACGCCCCGGTCGCGCCCTGATGTCGGGCGAACTCAAACGTCTGAAGACCGCCACCGACGCGGCGATAGACCGGCGCAAAGGGGCGGGGCCTTCACAAATTCCCGACCTGCTCGACCTGCTGATCGCCAGCCATGACCCCGACACCGACCGCACCATGACGACGCAGGAATTGCGCGACAATGTACTGACGTTTCTGGTGGCGGGGCACGAAACCACCGCGTTGACATTGGCCTGGTCGCTGTATCTCTGCGCCTTTGATCCCGCCGTACAGGACCGCGCCCGTGCTCAGGCGCAAAGCGTTCTGCAAGGGCGCACCGCCACGCCAGACGACATCCCCGCCCTGACCTATATTCGCCAGATCATAGACGAGGCGATGCGGCTCTATCCCCCCGCCGCGTTCCTGTCGCGCACCGCCATGGCCGATGACACGCTTTGCGACCGCGACGTGAAACGTGGCGACACAATCATGCTGCCGATCTATGCGCTGCACCGCCATCAAATGCTGTGGGACAATCCCGATACCTTTGACCCCGACCGGTTCAAAGACCCTCGCGCAGTCGCAAATTTCACCTATCTGCCATTTGGCACCGGCCCACGCGTCTGCATCGGCATGAGCTTCGCGTTGCAAGAGGCGGTGATCGTGCTGGCGACCCTGCTGTCGCGGTTCCAATTCACCGCCATACCAGGGCGCGATCCCCGGCCAGAAATGGTCCTGTCCCTGCGCCCGGCAGGAGGTGTCTGGTTGACCGTCAACCGCGCTTAAGGCCGTGTATTTGCATCTTCGCGCCCATCCACACCGACAACCGGCGGTGTAGACGGCACGTCTTCCGGCACCTCATGTGGCGGGGTGTCGGGCACGGGTTCTGGTTGCGCGTCCGCCATGGTCTCCGGCGCCTCTTCGGGCAGGGCCTCATAAGACCTCTCGCCACAAATCGCACGCATCTCCTGCCATTCGGCCTCGCTCAGAATGGGCCGTGTCTCGACCCCCGATGCCTCGGCGGCCACCCGCGCCGCTTCGATCCGGTCCGCCATGGTCGGGTGCGACGCCAGGTGGGCAATAATGCCTTCCGCGTCGCCATGTTTGTCCCGCAACCGGGCAAACATCGTGCCCAGCGCGCCGGGCGACACCTCGGCGTCGGTCAACACCTCGTGGGCGAACTCATCCGCCCCGGCCTCGGCCGCCTGGGAATAACTGGCGTTGATCAGCTGGTTGGCCATGAACAAGACCGCCGTGCCACCCGCGAAATCGCCAAACAGCAGGCCCAGCACGCCAATGGACCCGGCCGAGCGCAGCGCATCACGGGTTGGGTCCCGGTGGGCGACGTGGCCGATTTCATGGGCCAGAACCGCGGCGACTTCTTCAGGCGTTTCAGCCGCCTCAATCAGCCCGCGAAACAGGGCGACGTGACCGCCAGGCAGCGCGAAGGCGTTGACCAGATCGTGGTCCAACACATGCACCTGCAAGGGATATGGCAGATCGCCCTCGGCGTTCAGACGCACACGCATCTCTTCCAGCGCGGCGGTGCCCGCAGGGGCCGTGCACAGCGGCAACGGCGCCGCGCCCGCCTGGTTCAACGCCACGCGGATCTGTTCAAACGTCTTGTCGCCCAGCGCCTTTTCGCCCTCGGGCGGCAGGAATTCCGCCAGTTGATCCGCCATCACCGGCACCAGCACAAAGATGATCAACGCGACCGAGGCAATCGCCCCCAGCCCCCATTTCACCATTCGCCCGACGTTTTCCACAGGCGGACGTTTCAACAGATCGGGTGCCAGCTTTTTAATGTGGTCCACCGGCCCTTTGCCCCGGATCGACAGGCGCGACAGCGGATCGTCAGACCGTGACAACAGGATCGACGCCCGGCCTGCCTGATCGGGCAAACGGCGCAGGACGTACAGCGGCCATTCTTCGACCGCCCCATCCGGCAGCGTCAGGCGCAAACGATCGGGGTGCACAGCCGGAGCCAGCTGCACCTCGACCCGCTGCCAACGCGCGTCTTGTCCATTGGCGTAATAGGCAAACAGACGGTTTTGGTCCTGATCACTCATAACGCCGCCCCCACGTCCAATGCATCGGCAAAGCCTTCCGCCTCGGCAAATTCATCGCGGGCGCGTTGGGTGATTTTTGCCAAAAGCTCAGGCTGTAAAACCTCGGTTTCTTCGGCGAAATGCTGCGCCAATGGCAGGGTCACAAACACATGTGTGAACACCCCCCACAGCACGAAAATCGCAAAATACCCCATGACAAAGAAGAACGTGGCAGACCAGCCGGGGATGGAGCTGAAGTCCCCCTCGAGGATCGCCTGCGGGTTCATCGACAAGCCCGCCGCCAGTGCCATGCCCAGCGTGAACATCACCGCGACGACCGCCGCGACAATGCACAGATAGGCCAGCGTGTAGCCGCCCAGATAGATGCCCAATACCCGTCCGGACCGTGGCTGGGCCTGAAACTGAACGCCCGCCATGCGTTTGGCCCCGGTCAGCAGGCGAAAGCTGTCGGCACGCCATTTTGCCATGCCATACAGCGCCCAAGGCCCCGTCAACAGAAAGGCCAGCGCCCACATCGGATTGTCAGAGGACCAGATCATGACACCCGCCACAGCGCTGATCGCGGCGGCGGAATACAACGATTTCATTGCGGGCAAAAGCATGGTCCAACGCCCGCCCTGTTCCAGCCGCACGGTGCCATAAAACGTCCGATCCACCCGGTATTTTTCCAACGCAAACGCCATGCGCGGCCACAGAATGCCAAGGCTTGCCAGGGTGATCAGCCAATGCACCGCAGCGCGCCAGGCATAGCCCCAGGCGCCGGGCTCCAGCCCAAACCGGATGCCGCGCCAACGGGTGCGGGCCAACACGTATCGCCGGGCGCGATATTGCGCGAAGAATATCAACGGCAGCACACCGACGAAGGACATAGCATAGGCGACGAAATTACCCTGAAAAAGGCTGAAACTGACAAACATCAGAAGCAGGTTCACCACGCCGATATAGAAGGCCAGAACCACGACCGCCGTCAAAAAGCCCAGCAGCTTTTCCCAGGGCGTGCCGGTGTATTCCAGCGGCGCGCCACCGGGGCGGATCGCGCTCCAGTAATAGCGGCGCAGGCGGGTTTTCATCCAAAAACGATAGAGCCCCAACGTAATCACCGTCAGGGCCCCCGTTTTCAAAGCCAGCCAGAACAGCGCGCCCTTGTCGCCGACGTATTCGGTTTTCAGGGGCGGCAGGATCATGGCTTACTCAAATTTGTTATCACGCGGAAATCCATAGGGCGGGGCTTTGCCCACACCCGCACGTTTGCCGATCCAGGGCGACATGTCCACCTCGGTGCGTGTGCGATCCCCGGCGGCGGGCCAGGACAGGCCCTGTTCCAGATCAAAGGTTTTCACGTCACACAGACCGCCGTCCAACTCCAACACACCCTGTTTGCCGCGCGCGCTGTGGTACTTTTGCAAACGCACGCCTTTGCCCCGGCCCATCTCGGGCAGTTCGGACACCGGGAAGACCAGCATTTTACGGTTTTCCGACATGATCGCGACGTGATCGCCGACGATCGGCACACAGGCCTTGGCCACATCATCCCCCACGTTCAACACCTGTTTGCCGTTACGCGTCTGGGCCAGAACATCGTTCTGGTTGACCACAAACCCATTGCCCGCATTGGAGGCAACCAACAGTTTCTGGTCCGGCGTGTGGATGAACATGTCAAAGATTTCGACATCATTGGGCAGGTCAACCATCAAGCGCACAGGTTCGCCCATGCCCCGCCCACCGGGCAGATTGGCCGCCGACAGAGTATAGAACCGACCGTTCACGCCAAAGATCAGAATGCGGTCGGTGGTTTCAGCATGGAAGGTGAAACGCGGGCCATCGCCGTCCTTGAATTTCAGCTCGCGGCTCAGGTCGATATGGCCCGACATGGCGCGAATCCAGCCCATCTGGCTGCACACCACCGTGATCGGTTCGCGTTCGATCATCGCCTCCAGCGGCACGTCTTCGACCACGCCCGCCTCGGCAAACTGGGTGCGGCGCGCGCCGCCCTCGTAATTCTTGCCGAACAGCTTTTTGGTTTCCTTCAACTGCTCCGAAATCCGGTCCCATTGCAGGTCTTCACTGTCCAGCAGGTCCTCAAGCCCAGCGCGTTCGCGCATCAGCTCTTCCTGCTCGCGCTTCAGCTCCATTTCTTCCAGACGGCGCAAGCTGCGCAGGCGCATGTTCAGGATCGCTTCGGCCTGAACCTCGCTCAGCTCTCCACCACCGGCAAGCGGGCTGACATAATCGGCCTCGGTCATTGCACGCGCGTGATCGCGGCCCCAATCCTCGCGCATCAGCGCGGCCTTGGGGTCGTCGTCATACCGGATAATGTCGATCACGCGATCCAGATTAAGGAAGGCAATGATGAAGCCTTCAAGTACCTCAAGTCGACGGTCGATCTTTTCCATCCGGAAAATTGACCGGCGTTGCAACACGTCACGGCGATGATCCAGGAACGCGCGCAACACTTCCTTCATCGAACAGACCTTGGGCGTCACGCCGTCAATCAGCACATTCATATTCAGGCTGAACCGCGTTTCCAGATCCGAGTTGCGGAACATCATGTTCATCAACAGCTCAGGATCGACATTCTTGGACTTGGGTTCCAACACCAGACGAATGTCATCGGCGCTTTCGTCCCGCACATCGGCCAGAATCGGGATCTTTTTCAGCTGAATGATCTCGGCGATCTTTTCGATCAGCTTGCTCTTTTGCACCTGATACGGGATTTCGGTGACAACGATCTGCCACTGACCACGGCCAAGGTCTTCGACCTCCCACTTACAGCGCAAACGGAAGCTGCCGCGCCCGGTGCGATAGGCATTGGCGATATTGTCGCGGGGTTCGACAATCGTGCCGCCAGTCGGGAAATCCGGGCCGGGCACAAAGTTCAGCAACGTATCGTCGCGCGCGTCCGGCACCTTGATCAGATGCAGGCAGGCATCGACCAGTTCCGAGATGTTATGGGGCGGAATATTGGTCGCCATGCCCACGGCAATGCCCGCCGCGCCATTGGCCAGAAGGGTGGGGAATTCAGCCGGCAAAACCACCGGTTCGGTCAAACGCCCGTCGTAATTGTCGCGAAAATCGACCGCGTTTTCGTCCAGACCTTTCAGCATCGCTTCGGCGACCAGGGTCATGCGGGCTTCGGTATATCGCGCCGCCGCCGGGTTATCGCCGTCGATGTTGCCAAAGTTACCTTGGCCGTCGACCAGCGGATACCGCACGTTGAAATCCTGCGCCAAACGCGCCATGGCGTCATAGATCGCCGCGTCACCATGAGGGTGGAAATCCCCCATGGTATCGCCGGAAATCTTGGCCGATTTCAGGAACTTGCCGCTGGACACCAGCTTCAGACGGCTCATCGCATACAGGATGCGCCGGTGCACAGGTTTCAACCCGTCACGTGCATCAGGCAGCGCCCGGTGCATGATCGTCGACAGGGCATATGTCAGATACCGGTCCCCGATGGCCCTGCGAAGGGGTTCGGAAATATCGCGGGTTTCTTTGTCGTTGTTGCTCTCACTCATGCAGGCTGTTTACCCAGCCACGCCGGGTCAAACAAGCGACGAGGGAAAACTTGGCCGGATTTCCCCTGAACGTGTCACCCGCGGGTCGGTAATTAGGGTTCAAGGGAATTGGTGAGTGACATGGCTATTATAAAACTTTCAGGATTGACGATCGGCACTTTGGCGGTGGCCATGATGGTATACGGGCGCGACGAAGGTCTGCCGCAGGATCGGATCGGGCAAGACCCTGAAC
>DFBF01000068.1:0-918 GCA_002367285.1 Rhodobacteraceae bacterium UBA3087
TAGTGCAGCCAGTCGACCAGCGGACGGATCGGTGAATAGTCGTCATTCTCAAGCAGCGCCGTATAGTAGAAGGCGCGCAGAAGTTTGCCACGACGCATGAACTCATGTCGAAGCAGTTTGTAGTCGATATCAAAGCCCAGCGACTTGGCCGCCGCATACAGGTTTGACCCATCGATGAACAGCGCCAGCCGTTCGTCCTTATAGAACATAATTATTCCTTCCGAATGTTTTCGTCGAACAAGCTCGTGAGTGGTAAGGGGATGAACAATACGCCGACGAAGGTGCAGACAATTTAGGGATAAAAAATCGTGCCGCAACCCTCTTGCACCCCGAAACACGGCAATTTCGCGCTTATTGCGCTGGGCGGAAACGTGGCGTCTACCCATGGTGGGCCTGGCGAAACCCTGGCACTCGCCTTAAGTGCGCTGGCCGGTGATGACATCCAGGTGACTGCCCAAAGCCGGTTCTATCGCACGCCCTGTTTCCCAGCGGGGGCCGGGCCGGACTTTGTGAATGCCGCCGCAGTTGTTGTAACGCATTTGACGCCTGAAGTCCTGCTTGCACGGCTTCACGAAATCGAGACCGCGTTTGAACGCAAGCGTGATGCGCGCTGGGGCGCACGTACGTTGGACCTGGATCTGATCGCCTATGAGGACCGGGTGTTGCCCGATCCCGAGACCTTCACGGCCTGGAAAGACCTGCCGCTTGAGGCGCAGACGCAGCGTGCGCCAGCGAGCCTGATTCTGCCACATCCGCGCCTTCAGGATCGTGGTTTCGTGCTGATTCCCCTGGCCGATATTGCGCCTGACTGGCGCCACCCGGTACTGGGTCAGACCGTCGAACAGATGCTTCAGGCCCTGCCTGAGGGTCAGAAAACCGACATTGTGCCGCTTTGAAGGGGGGGTGCGGGGCTGAATC
>DFBF01000068.1:1056-6749 GCA_002367285.1 Rhodobacteraceae bacterium UBA3087
GCTGGTGCCGCTGTCACGGTTGATCGCGACAATGACAAAAACCCGGTCGTGTCGCTGCGTGAAATCGCGGACGAGACCCAGACCGCGGACGAGCTGCGCGAGCGCATGATCGAAAGCCACCAGACCCAGATCGAGGTCGATGAGCCGGAAGAAGACAGCATGGCCCTGTTGATGGGTGCCGAAGCTGCCGACAAACCGGTCGAGGACGACATGTCCGAAGAAAAACTTCTGCGTGCGCTGATGGAAGCGCAAGGGCAGGGCTGAGGGCCTCAAGCCCCTGTAATTGGCGGACCTGATGAGCGACACACTCGACCCTGAAGAACTGGTCGCCCAGGTCCGCGCCTATAACCCCAAGTCGAACAGCGATCTGATCCGGCAGGCCTTTCAGTATGGAAAGGAGATGCACAGCGGTCAGTATCGTCATTCCGGGGAACCTTATTTCACACATCCCGTTGCGGTTGCCCAAATCCTGGCCGAACAGCAGCTGGATGATGCGACCATCATCACCGCTCTGTTGCACGACACGATCGAAGACACGAACTCCACCTATTCCGAGGTGGCCCAGTTGTTTTCAAGCGAGGTCGCCGAGCTGGTCGATGGCGTTACCAAGCTGACCAACCTGCAACTGTCGTCGTCGGAAACGAAACAGGCGGAAAACTTTCGCAAGCTGTTCATGGCCATGTCCAAAGACATGCGGGTGATCCTGGTCAAGCTGGCCGACCGTCTGCACAACATGCGCACGATCCGCGCCATGCGCCCCGACAAACAGGCGCAGAAATCGCGCGAGACGATGGATATCTATGCGCCGCTGGCCGGGCGCATGGGCATGCAATGGATGCGCGAAGAGCTGGAAGATCTGGCCTTTCACGTGCTCAATCCCGAAGGGCGCAGTTCGATCATTCGCCGGTTCCTGCGGTTGCAGAAAGAAAGCGGCGATGTGATCCAGAAGATCACGCGCGATATTCGCAGCGAACTGGCTAAGGCCGGGATCGAGGCACAGGTGTTTGGCCGCGCGAAAAAGCCCTATTCGATCTGGCGCAAGATGCAGGAAAAGGATCAGAGCTTTTCGCGCCTGTCCGACACCTATGGGTTCCGCGTCATCACTGCCAACGAGGCCGACTGTTACCGGGTTCTGGGCGCGATTCACCAGCGGTGGCGCGCGGTGCCGGGTCGCTTCAAGGACTATATCAGCCAACCGAAATCGAACGGATACCGGTCGATCCACACCACTGTGTCGGGCCGTGACGGCAAGCGGGTCGAGGTCCAGATCCGCACCCGTCAGATGCATGATGTCGCCGAAGCCGGCGTGGCCGCGCATTGGTCTTACAAGGATGGTGTGCGGGTCGAAAACCCCTTTGCCGTCGATCCCGCCAAGTGGATTGCAGGCCTGACCGAACGGTTCGAAGCGGCCGATGACCACGACGAATTCCTGGAGCACGTGAAGCTCGAGATGTATTCGGACCAGGTGTTCTGTTTCACCCCCAAGGGCGAGGTCGTGAAACTGCCGCGTGGCGCGACGCCGCTGGATTTCGCCTATGCGATCCACACGCGGATTGGTGACAGTTGCGTGGGGGCCAAGGTCGACGGCATCCGCGTGCCGCTGTGGACACGGATCAAGAACGGCCAGTCGGTCGATATCATGACCGCCGAGGGGCAGTCGCCTCAGGCCACCTGGATCGACATTGTCGTCACAGGCCGCGCCAAGGCCGCCATTCGCCGCCGTCTGCGCGAAGAAGACCGCGAACGGTTCGTCAAACTGGGGCGCGAGCTGGCCCGCGTGGCGTTCGAACATGTGGACCGCAAGGCCACGGACAAGGCTCTGAAAACCGCGGCAAAACAGCTGCGACTGGACGGCACCGACGAATTGCTGGCCCGCCTTGGCAGCGCCGAGCTGACCGCGCGTGACGTGGTGGCCACCCTGTATCCTGAGGCCGTGTCGGTCGAAGATGAGATCGACGTTGCCGCCGCCATTGTCGGGTTGGAGCCGGGCCAGACGTTTGAGCGTGCCAAATGCTGCCAACCAGTGCCGGGCGAACGCATCGTCGGCATCACCTATCGCGGCAAGGGTGTGATGATTCACACCATTGATTGTCAGGTGCTGGAGGAGCTGTCTGACGACAGCAACCGCTGGGTCGACCTGCAATGGCATTCCGGCAACCACCCGGCGGTGCACACGGTCAGCCTGGACATGACCATTGCCAATGACGCGGGCGTGATGGGGCGGATCTGTACGCTGATCGGTGAACTGCAAGCCAATATCTCGGATATGCGGTTCCTGGACCGTAAGCAGGATTTTTTCCGTTTGATCGCGGACATTGATTTACGGGATATTGAACACTTACATGCCGTTATGCTGGTGCTCGAAGCAGACAGCGACGTGGCGTCAATCCGGCGCCATCGGGACCTTTCGCGAAAGCCATGATCTGACAGGCCAAAGGGGGGCTGGGATTTGTTCAAACGTAACCCGCGCTCGTATCTGCGCATCGTGGCGGAATTCTTTTATCCGCGCGGTGGTTGGTATCGTGCTGCCGGGTACGCGATCCACCGGGTACGCCGTCTGCCTGACCCGCCCCACCGCATCAGTCGCGGCATTGCGGCCGGGGTGTTTTCCTGTTTCACGCCCTTCTTTGGACTGCATTTTCTGACAGCGGGCATCGTCGCCTTTTTCATCCGTGGAAATCTGTTGGCGGCGCTGCTGGCCACGTTCTTTGGGAACCCCCTGACCTTTCCGCTGATCGCTGAAATTTCGATCTCGCTGGGCAGCCGTTTCATGCAGCTGCCGGTGGATATGCACCTGCCCCAGATCATAGATGCCTTTGCCCTTGCGATGGGCGATTTGTGGCACAATATCAAAGCGATGTTCACCGATGATGTGGCCCACTGGGCCGGGTTGCATCGGTTCTTTCACCGGGTATTTCTGCCTTATCTGGTTGGCGGGCTTATTCCCGGCATTGCCAGTGGCATGATCGCCTATGGTCTGTCGCGCCCTGTCATCCATGCCTATCAGCGCCGCCGTATCAAGAAGCTGAAGGAACGGTACGAAAAACGCATGGCCGTTCGGGCCACAGAGGCTGACGCGGGCGAATAAATCGGCTACGGATTCGCTCAACACTTCGTTTTTTGGAGGCGCGAGAGATGACTGAATACCTTGGGACCCTGCGGTTGGGCGTGAATATCGACCATGTGGCCACCGTGCGAAATGCGCGCGGAGGCGCCTATCCGGACCCGGTGCGCGCCGCGAAACTGGCCGAACAGGCCGGGGCGGACGGCATCACTGCCCACCTGCGCGAAGATCGCCGCCATATTGGGGACGCCGACATCGACGGGTTGATGGAGGCGCTGGGCGTGCCGCTGAACTTCGAAATGGCCGCGACGGATGAAATGCAGGCGATTGCCCTGCGTCACAAGCCGCACGCGGTTTGCATCGTGCCTGAAAAGCGCGAAGAGGTGACGACCGAAGGTGGTCTGGACGTGGCGCGCCAAGAAAACCGCCTGGCCCATTTCATTGCGCCCCTGCGCGATGCGGGCTGTCGTGTGTCAATCTTCATTGCCGCCGACCAGCCCCAAATCGAAGCCGCCGCGCGCATTGGTGCCGCCGTGATCGAGTTGCACACAGGTGCCTATTGCGACTTCCATGCCGAAGGTGAATTTGACAAGCGTGACGCCGAACTGGACCGCCTGCGCGACATGTCCGCCTATGCCCATTCGCTGGGCATGGAGGTCCACGCGGGCCACGGTCTGACCTATGACACGGTCGCCCCCGTTGCGGCCTTCCCCGAAGTCATGGAGCTGAACATCGGCCATTTCCTGATCGGCGAGGCCATTTTTCGCGGCCTCACCCCGGCGATTGCCGAGATGCGCCGCTTGATGGATGAGGTGCGGGCGTGAACCAATTGGTCAACCTCAAGCGTTTTGCAGTGACCTATGTCACCGTCACCCTTGCGCTCGTATTACTTGGCTTGGCGTTACAGGCCGGTGCGTCCGTGTCGCTGCCCTCGGGGCTGGGGTCGGTTCTGCCCACAATGATGGCCGCCATGCGCGAAGGACAGAAACGTGCCCAGGCGGGTGATCCGATTTTGACCAACAAACAGGCATGGGCCGTTGCCCGTGTCATGACCGTCGTTGTGGCGGTCATCACAATTGCCACGGAATACGTGATGGTACAGCTGACCCCGGGGCTGTCTCAGGTCATGTCCATGATGCCGCCCATGCTGATTGTGGGCTCAATGGTGTTTTTCTTGCTTGTGTCGCTGGTGCTGAACCGGTTTTTCCTGATGTTTGGCTACAGAAGTCATCAGCCCAAACAGGCACCGAACAGTGGTGCGGAATGACAAAAGGATGATGTCATGAAAGCAGCCTATTACGAACGGTTCGGCCCTGCCGCAGATGTGTTGACCATCGGCGATCTGCCCGATCCGACCCCGGCCATCGGCGAGGTTTTGGTGCGTATCCATGCAACGGGCGTGAACCCCTCGGATGTGAAATCGCGCGGCGGCGTGTCCGTGGCGACCGAAATGCCGTTTCCCCGGATCATTCCCCATTCCGACGGTGCGGGTGTGATCGAAGCGGTGGGTGTGGGCGTGGATACGGCCCGCATTGGCGAACGCGTCTGGATCTGGAACGCCCAGTGGCAGCGCGCCTTTGGCACGGCGGCCGAGCTGTTGGCGATCCCCTCCGAACATGCGGTGCGCCTGCCCGAGACCACCAGTTTCGCTGAGGGGGCCTGTTTCGGCATCCCGGCCATGACGGCCTGGTACGCGCTGTATCGCGACGGGCCGATTGACGGCAAAACCGTGCTGGTCACGGGCGGGGCGGGCACGGTCGGGCGCTATGCCTGCCAGATGGCCGCACTGGGTGGCGCGCGCGTCATCACCACGGTCAGTTCGCCACAAAAGGCCGCCCATGCGGGGGCGGAAGATTGGGTGAACTACCGCGAAACGGATGTTGTCGACGCGGTCATGGACCTGACCGATGGGGCGGGTGTCGACCGGATCGTTGATGTTGATTTCGGAGCGAACCAGGCGGCATCCCTACCGCTGATCAAACCGGGCGGGGTGATTGCGGCCTATGCCTCGGCGGCAGTGCGCGATCCGGCGCTGAACTTTTATCCGTTCATGTTCAAAAACATCACGCTGCATATGCTGATTGTTTATCAGCTGGACGCCGCCACGCGGCGGGTGGGCGAAGCGCAGCTGACCAAATGGCTTGAGGCCGGGGCCCTGTCCCATGCCGTCGTGCCTGGCGGTGCGCTGGCCGACATGGCCAAAGCGCATGAGATGGTCGAGGCAGGCCAGAAACTGGGCACTGTCGTGGTCGAGGTGTAAGCGCATGATCGGGATCGAATGGATTGTACTTTGGGTCGCCTGGATCATGGCTGGGGGCAGCCCCGGCCCCGCCACCCTGTCCATCGCGGGCACCTCCATGACCCATGGGCGGCGGGCGGGGTTGGTGTTTTCGCTGGGCATCCTGTTCGGGTCCGCCTGTTGGGGCCTGGCCGCCGCCGCTGGGATGAGCGCCGTGATGCTGGCCAATGTCTGGATGTTTGAAATCCTGCGCTACTGCGGCGCGGCCTATCTGTTGTTCCTGGCAGTGAAATCGCTGCGGTCCGCCTTGTCGTCGCATGATCCGGCAAAGGGCCGCGCCCATGGTGGCCGCGCGCGCAAGGTGTTTTCCAAAGGGGCGATGATCCACCT
>DFBF01000068.1:6901-7600 GCA_002367285.1 Rhodobacteraceae bacterium UBA3087
GGGTTCTTCGGCTTTGCCAGCCTGAAGGTGCTGACTGCGAAATTGGGAGAAGGGTCTTGATCCTGGGCATCGGCACCGATCTGGCCAATATCGACCGGATTGCAGCGACACTGGAGCGGTTTGGTGATCGGTTCCGCAATCGCGTGTTCACCGAGACCGAACAGCGCAAGGCGGAACGGCGCAAGGATGTGGCCGGAACCTATGCCAAACGCTGGGCTGCAAAAGAAGCGTGCTCCAAGGCGCTGGGCACCGGGCTGCGCATGGGGATCAGCTGGCGCGATATGGCCGTGTCGAACCTTGAGACTGGCCAACCCGTGATGGAGGTCACAGGCTGGGCCGCCGAACGTCTGGCCGACATGACCCCGGAAGGGCACGAGGCGATCATTCACGTCACGTTGACCGATGATCACCCCTGGGCGCAGGCCTTTGTGGTGATCGAAGCCCACCCCTTGACCCGCCCCTTGGCGCGCCCATGACCCACCTGTGGGCTGACCTCGACTTGACTCCCACCCGATAGCCGCCCACATAGCCCCCAACGCTCCAACAGGCAGGACAGAACATGGCTGAAAAGAAAGAAGAAGGCATTCTGGAAACCGTTAAAACGGTGCTCTGGGCGCTGGTCATCGCAGGTGCCTTCCGCACGCTGCTGTTTCAACCGTTCTGGATCCCGACCGGGTCGATGAAAGACACGCTGTTGAT
>DFBF01000068.1:7645-12689 GCA_002367285.1 Rhodobacteraceae bacterium UBA3087
AAACGTCTGATCGGTCTGCCGGGTGACAAGGTCCAGGTGACAGACGGCATTCTGTTTATCAACGGCGAAGCCGCGCCACAGGTGCCCGCCGGGGCTTTCGAAGAAATCAAGGAAAGCCAGGGACGGTTTGGCACCATTCCTCAATGCGCCAACAGCCCGGTTGGTCAGGGGGCGGTTTGCGAAAAGGACCGTTTCATTGAAACGCTGCCCAATGGCGTCGAACACATGATTCTGAACGCGCGGGACAACAATCCGCTGGACAACACAAACGTGTTTACCGTGCCCGAGGGCCACTATTTCTTCATGGGTGACAACCGCGACAATTCCACCGACAGCCGTGTGTCCCAACGCGCAGGCGGTGTGGGCATGGTGCCCGCCGAATACCTGTTGGGCCGCGCCGATCGCGTGATGTTTTCAGCGGCCGGTAAACGTCTGGTCTATTTCTGGACCTGGCGTGCGGATCGGTTCTTTAAGGCGATCAATTGAAGCTGTCAGCAGATCTCAAGGCCTTCGAAGGCCGTATCGGCCATACCTTTGCCCAGCCCGAGCTGTTGAACCGCGCGTTGACGCATGGGTCGATCAGTTCGACCACCCGGCCCGACAACCAGCGGCTTGAGTTTCTGGGCGACCGTGTGCTGGGTCTGGTCATGGCCGAAAAGCTGTTGACCGATGACCCCAATGCGCCCGAAGGCACGATTGCGCCAAGGTTCAATGCGCTGGTGCGCAAGGAAGCCTGCGCCGATGTGGCGCGCGAGGTTGCGCTTGGCGATGTGCTGAAACTGGGACGCTCTGAAATGATGACCGGCGGGCGGCGCAAACAGGCGCTGTTGGGCGACGCGATGGAGGCGGTGATTGCCGCCGTCTATCTGGACGCGGGGTTCACTGTGGCGCGCAACATGATCGTGCGGCTATGGGGCACACGGATCGCCAATGTCGAAACGGACGCCCGCGACCCCAAGACCGCTTTGCAGGAATGGGCGCAGGGGCGTAAGCTGGCGCCGCCGAAATACGTCGAAACGGGCCGCGAAGGCCCCGATCATGCGCCCATCTTCACCATCGAGGCGCAGCTGTCCAACGGGCAGACGGCACAGGCCACGGCAAATTCGAAACGCGCGGCTGAACAGTCGGCTGCAAAGGCGCTGTTGAGTGCGCTGGAGGACAGAACATGACCACACGCGCGGGCTTTGTCGCCCTGATCGGAGAACCGAACGCCGGTAAATCCACCCTGACCAACCTGATGGTGGGCGCCAAGGTGTCGATCGTCACCCACAAGGTGCAGACCACCCGCGCACGCATTCGCGGCGTGGCGCTCGAAGGCGACAGCCAGATCGTATTCGTCGACACGCCCGGCCTGTTTCAGCCCAAACGCCGTCTGGACCGCGCCATGGTGGCGGCGGCCTGGGGCGGTGCGGCGGACGCCGACGTGGTCGTTCTGATGGTCGAGGCACATCGCGGCATCACCGAAGGCGTGAAACGCATCCTTGAGGGGCTGGGCGAGATCGGCAAAGGCCGCAAGGTCGCGCTGGCGATCAACAAGATCGACCGGGTGCAATCCGAAGGCCTGCTGGTTCTGGCAAAGGAACTGAACGAACGGTACGAATTCGTCGAAACCTTCATGATCTCGGCCGAAAAAGGCCACGGAGTGCCCGCGCTGCGCGAATGGCTGGCGGCTCAGTTGCCCGAAGGCCCGTGGCTGTACCCCGAGGACCAGATCGCCGATCTGCCCTTGCGCATGATCGCCGCCGAAATCACCCGCGAGAAACTGACCCTGCGCCTGCACCAGGAATTGCCCTATCAGTTGACGGTCGAAACCGAGACCTGGGAGGACCGCAAGGATGGATCAGCCCGGATTGATCAGCTGATCTATGTCATGCGTGACGGCCACAAGGGCATCGTGCTGGGCAAGAAAGGCGAGACGATCAAGGCCGTCGGCCAATCCGCCCGCGCCGAAATGGAGGAATTCCTGGGCCGCAAGGTCCACTTGTTCTTGCAGGTGAAGGTGCGGCCGAACTGGCTGGAAGAAAAAGAGCGCTATTCCGAAATGGGTCTGGATTTCAAGGACGGCAATACGTGAGCCGCCTGACCGCGGATGTCTGGGTTTCGGCCTATCTGACGCGGTTGCGCTTGCAGGACATCCCGGCCTTTGTCGTCAAAAAGGGCGACGTCACGGCGGGGGCCGTTCTGGTCAAGCTGAACACGCTGAATGGCAATGCGGTTGCCTATCAACGCAGTTTCGATTTGATGACTGGCGACCGCACCTGGGTGGTTCTATGCGAAGGCGAAGAACGCGGCGTGGACGAGGCCCTGGCCCGTCAACGCAGCTTTGATCCCGACCTGTGGGTGATCGAAGTCGAAGACCGGCAGGGACGTCATCTGTTGGACGAACCGGGTCTTTGCGATTGAGCCCGCGTCGGGCCAACACCCCTTGACCCCACCTGTGGACCGGGCACAGTAATCCAATGGAGTGGCGAGATCAGGGTGCCTTGTTGTCTGTGCGCAAGCATGGCGAAACCTCGACGATTGTCGAGGTCTTTACGGCCGAACATGGCCGTCACGCGGGCATGGTGCGCGGCGGTGTCAGCCGCAAGATCGCGCCAATCCTGCAACCCGGCGCGCAGCTGGACGTCGCCTGGCGCGCGCGGCTCGAAGAGCACATGGGTGCCTTCACTGTTGAACCAATAAAAAGCCGCGCGGCGGTTTTGTCGGATCGCACTGCGCTGGCCGGGCTGAACGCGATCTGCTCCCTTCTGGTTTTTGCCTTGCCCGAACGCGAACCGCATCCGGTGCTGTATCAGCGCACGCAATCTATGTTGGACCTGCTGGCGACGAACCAGGCCTGGCCGCTGGCCTATCTGAAATGGGAACTGGCCTTGCTCGAGGAGCTGGGGTTCGGCCTGGATCTGACCTCATGTGCCGTGACGGGTGATGTCGAAGATCTTGTCTTTGTGTCGCCCAAAACCGGCCGTGCGGTCAGCGCGGAAGGTGCGGGTGACTGGGCCGATCGTTTGTTGCCCTTGCCCCCTGAGCTGTTGGGCGTAGGCACGGGGGATCTGACCGGTGTTTTACAGGGGCTTCTGACAACGGGGCATTTTCTGGTGAACCGCCTGGCGCACAGTCTGCATGGCAAACCACTGCCCGAAGCGCGGGCGCGTCTGGTTGATCGACTGAAGCGGGAGGCTGGACAATAAAGCCATTTGCCGAGTTGTGCGCGATGGCCGCCTTTGCGTGCGAGGTGTTTCAGGACAGGTTCAGCTGGGCGGCGGAAAGTGGCGAATGCCATGCGCGGATCAGCCGGGTGTTGGCCTAAGCAATGCCGGCTTAGGGCAGCGCGCGAAACAGCATTTCGAACCCGCCCTCGGTCGACAGGATCAACGTGTCGCCGGACACTTCGGCCAGGGTGACGCGCATCAGGCCCGCGAAGAAATCGACTTCGGCGGCCTGGTCGGGGCAGGCCATTTTCGTCGCGCCAATTGGCCCGGCTTCGAACCAGGGATAGGGCGCCGTTTGATCGGCGACATAGCGGTTGCAAGGGGCTTGGCCCACGATCTTGCCTTGCTGAGGAAAAGTGATCGTGGCACGGGCGGCGAAAGGGGTTCCCCCCATGTCCACCAGCATCCATTCTGCGTCAGACAGGGCATAGCCCGAGATCGTCTCGTCCCCCTGGCAAGCCGCCAACCCGATCAGGGACAGCAACAGCGCAGTTGCGCGTGTCATGCGTCGCGCAGGGCCAGAAGGGCGGCCAAAAGCGTCGACATGGCGCCAAAATTGTCGGCCCCATCGGCGGCCGACAACGTGGCCAGGCCCATATGCGCGCCCTGCACAATGCGGGCAAAGTCGGGGTTGGTCAGACCCAGTTCGTCCAATGTGACCGACAGCATGTTGCGCCGGTGCCCGTCGACGCGGGCGACGACTTCGGCCACGGCGGGGTTGTCCTGCGCCCAGGCGCGGATGGCCTGTTCGGCGGCGTCTTCGCTGTTCAGCGCGCCCAGATGTTCCAGCCGTTGCACCGGGTCGGGATCGTCCGTGCCGGTTGCGGCCAAGGCCAGTAGGGTGCGTTCCTCCCATTTGGCCAGCAGACGGTCGTGAAAGTCCGGCAGGTCGTGAAAGTGCCAGTAGAACGACCCTTTGGTGACACCGACGCGGCGCGCCAGCGGTTCAGCCTTCAGCGCCTGAGGACCCTGTTCGACCAATGCGTCAAATCCGGATTCTAGCCAGTCATTGGCGTTCAAACGGGTCTTGGTTGTCGTCATGGCGGCCTCCGTGGACGCAATCTGCGGGAGCAGTTGCTAGAAGGCTATGCTGCAAGTGCGAAACAAACAAGCCCCCCTGCGGGACAGGGGGCTTGTTCAGGTTCAGATGTGGCCCGATCAGCCCAGCAGGCGGCGGGCGATGACCTGTGCCTGGATCTCGGCGGCGCCTTCAAAGATGTTCAGGATACGCGCGTCGCACAGGATGCGGCTGATCTGGTATTCCAGCGCGAAACCGTTGCCGCCGTGGATTTGCAATGCGTTGTCGGCGCAGGCCCAGGCGACGCGGGCCCCCAGCAGCTTCGCCATGCCAGCCTCAAGGTCGCAACGCTGGTCGTGGTCCTTTTCCCAGGCGGCGTAATACGTCAGCTGACGCGCCACCATGATTTCCACGGCCATCATCGCCAGCTTGCCACCGACGCGGGGGAAGTTGATCAACGACTTGCCAAACTGCTTGCGGTCCTCGGCGTATTGCATGCCGACCTCCAGCGCGTTTTGTGCCACGCCAATGGCGCGGGCCGCGGTCTGGATGCGGGCGGCTTCGAATGTCTTCATCAGCTGTTTGAAACCCTGACCTTCTGCGCCGCCCAACAGGTTGTCGCCTTTGACCTTGAAGCCATCGAACGCCAGTTCGTATTCCTTCATGCCGCGATAGCCCAGCACTTCGATTTCGCCCCCTGTCATGCCGTCAGTCGGGAAGGGGTTGGCATCGTCGCCCGGCGTTTTTTCGGCCAGGAACATCGACAATCCACGGTGATCGGTGCTGTCGGGATCGGTGCGCGCCAGCAGGGTCATGA
>DFBF01000068.1:12795-25116 GCA_002367285.1 Rhodobacteraceae bacterium UBA3087
GGCAGGATTTCGGCGGACGACAGTTTCGGCAGCCAGTTTTCCTTTTGCGCGTCCGTACCCCCGGCCAGGATCAGTTCGGCAGCGATTTCGGACCGGGTGCCCAATGATCCGACACCGATATAGCCACGCGACAGTTCTTCCGAGACGACGACCATCGAAGCCTTAGACATGCCAAAGCCGCCGTATTCTTCGGGGATGGTCAGGCCAAAGACGCCCATTTCGGCCAGTTCCTCGATGATCTCCATCGGAATGAATTCATCTTTCAGGTGCCAGTCATGGGCAAAGGGCGCGACCTTTTCATCCGAAAAGCGGCGGAACTGTTCGCGGATCATTTCCAGCTCGTCGCCCAGACCGGTGGCACCGAAAGTTGCGTAGCCTGCGTTGCCTTGCATCAGTTCGACCAGACGGGCGCGGGCTGCGGGGGTGTTTGCCTGTGCAATCAGCGTGTTGATCGCATCGGTGTCCAGCGCGGCACCGTCGACGCCCATGTCGGACAGGCGGGCCATTTCGTTCTGGCTCATCATCATGCCGCCGCGGATCTGGGCCAGGTATTCGCCAAAGGCGATTTGCAGGATCAGGCCTTCCATTTCACCGAACTTTCCGTCTGCCGACAGGCGGATGGCCCAGGCCTGCATCTGGCGCAGGCTTTCGGTGTATGTGGCCAGCCAGGACAGGGCGTGGGCGGCGGATTGGTGCGCCTCCAATTTGGTGCCCGATACGCGATCGCCATCGACCACCATGGCGCGCACGCTGGCTTTGGCGGCCTCAAAAACGGTTTCAACCGGGGCGACTGCCGCGCCGGTCAGAGTGGTCAGATTGTCCATCAGGGCGGTGGTCATGGGGATCTCCTGTCCATCATGCGGCATGAATTCGGCTCCTTCGTAAGGGTCCGGGATGTGATAATCCTTTCGCAGTCGCAGCGCAATAAAAATACACCCAAGGTGCCCCGCGCGAACGAAAGTGACGCAGCGAAGTTTCTGGATGCGATGCTGACCCGTTTCAGGTATGGTTCCCGGCAACGTGCGAAAAAGGCAAATGATATGAGCGGGATACTGGCGGAGCTGCCCCTTTGGGTGCTGGCAGCAGCGGGCGGGTTTACCCTGCTTGCGGGCTTTGTAAAGGGGGCCGTGGGCTTTGGTATGCCGATGCTGATGATCTCAGGCCTGGCGACGGTTTTACCGGCCGAGGTTGCACTTGCGGCATTGATCCTGCCCACGGTGGTGACGAACGTGTTCCAGTCGTTGCGTCAGGGCTGGCGCGCGGCCTGGCAGGCGATCATTGCCTTTCGGGTCTATTTGATCGTGCTGCTGATCACGCTCAGCGCCAGCGCGCAGCTGGTGAATGTGTTGTCGCAGCAGGCGTTGTTCATTGTCATCGGTGTGCCCGTGGTTGGGTTTTCGATCATGCAGCTGGTCGGATGGACGCCGACATTGCACCCGAAAAACCGGACCCGCGATGAGGGGCTGATCGCCGCTGTTGCCGGGTTTTTCGGCGGCATGTCAGGAGTTTGGGGCCCGCCCACCGTGGCCTATTTGACGGCGATCCATACGCCCAAGACGGAGCAGATGCGGGTGCAGGGGGTGTTGTATGGGCTGGGAGCGGTGGCCTTGGTCGTGGCGCACACGCGGTCCGGGGTGATCAATGCCCAGACGCTGCCCCTGTCTGCCGCGATGCTGCTACCGGCGCTGGCGGGCATGGTCGTGGGCGGTTGGTTTCATGACCGGATGCCCCAGGCAGCGTTCAAGCGGGTGACCTTGGTGGTTCTGGTCCTGGCCGGGCTGAACCTGTTGCGACGCGGGCTGATGGGCTAACGGGCCGCATCATTTGCGCCGTTCAGAACGGCGATGGCGCGGGGCGCATTGGCGGCAAAGAACGTGCCGGACAGGGCGGCTGCGTTTGCTGTGGTCGGGGGAAGGGTGACAATTTGCTCCATCCGGTGAGGGTGGCGGCAAGATGACGTGCACGTAAAACGCCCCGGCGTTTCCACCGGGGCGTTTCAATTTGTCTGTCGCGCGGCCCTAGCCGATCGCGATGGCGCGCACATCGTCGTCGATGTGGGCCTCGTACTGAGAGAAGTTCTTGGCGAACATGTCGACCAGTTTCGCAGCCTGTACGTCATAGACATCGTGGTCTTCCCAGGTGCGGCGCGGGTCCAGCAACAGGTCGGCAACGCCTTCGACCTTGACCGGAACGTCAAAGCCAAAGTTCGCGTCCTTGCGGAATTCCGCGTCGGCCAGCGATCCGTCCAGTGCGGCGGACAGCAATGCGCGGGTGGCGCGAATCGGCATACGCGATCCGGTGCCATAGGCGCCGCCGGTCCAGCCGGTGTTCACCAGCCAGCAGGTCGCACCGTGCTTGGCGATCTTGTCGCGCAGCAGGTTGCCATAGACTTCCGGGCGGCGCGGCATGAAGGGCGCGCCAAAGCAGGTCGAGAAGGTGGGTTCAGGTTCCGTCACGCCCTTTTCGGTGCCTGCCACCTTCGAGGTAAAGCCGGACAAGAAGTGGTACATCGCCTGCGCCGGGGTCAGCCGGGCAATCGGAGGCAACACGCCGAACGCATCACAGGTCAGCATGATGATGTTCTTGGGGTGGCCGCCCAGGGCGGTGTCCGAGGCATTCGAGATATATTCCAGCGGATAGGCGCAGCGCATGTTGGCGGTTAGGCTGTCGTCGTTGAAATCCAGCACCTTGGTTTCTTCGTCCCAGACCATGTTTTCGATCACGGTGCCGAATTTATGGGTGGTGGCATGAATTTCCGGTTCCGCTTCGGCCGAAAGGTCGATGGTTTTGGCATAGCAACCGCCTTCGAAGTTGAAGGTGCCGCGGTCCGACCAGCCATGTTCATCATCGCCGATCAACACGCGCGACGGGTCGGCGGACAGGGTGGTCTTGCCGGTGCCCGACAGGCCAAAGAAGATGGCGGTATCGACAGGGTTGCCGGGCGCGTGGTTGGCCGAACAGTGCATCGGCATGATGCCTTCTTCGGGCAAGATGTAGTTCAACAGCGAAAAGACCGATTTCTTGTTCTCGCCGGCGTATTCGGTGCCGCCGATCAAGATCAGCTTCTTTTCAAAGTTCAGCGCAATGACCGTTTCCGACCGGCAGCCGTGTTTGGCCGGATCTGCCAGGAAGGTCGGGCAGTTGATGACGGTGAATTCCGGGGTGAAGTCATCCAGTTCATCGCGCGTCGGGCGGCGCAGCAGGTGGCGGATGAACAGGTTGTGCCAAGCCAGTTCCGTGACCATGCGCACGTCCAGACGGTGGGCCGGGTCGGCACCGCCAAACAGGTCCTGAACGAAGTAGTCCTTCCCCTTCATGTGCTCCAGCATGTCGGCGTACAGAACGTCGAACTTTTCCGGCTCCATAGGCGGGTTGTTTTCCCACCAGATGCTGTCAACGACGGCTCGGGTTTTCACCACGAATTTGTCCTTGGGCGACCGGCCGGTGTGCTTGCCGGTTTCAACCAGGAAAGCCCCGCCGTTGCCCAGATGTCCTTCGCCACGCTTCAAAGCGGCTTCGATCAGCGCTGGCTCCATATAGTTGTAAAAGACATTGCCAAGCCCCGTGATGCCTTGATCTTCCAGGCTGCAAGCCGGGTTCACGCGTCCGTTGGTCATCTGATTAACTCCCGTCGCCGGTCCTGGTCCTTTGCCGGCGCAATATTCCACATGATGGTACGAGGGCCATTCTCGCACGCCGACCCTCATGTGAACGAGGGGCAGTGACGCCGCTATAACATGGCGATTTCCCATTATAACAGGTCGCAATCGCACAGTTAGCGGTATCAAGTGCTTGTTTGCGCAACCAATGGGAGCGAAATGTGAGGCATATTAGCCATTAATTACCCAATTGCGGTGCTGAATGGACGCAGCAGGGGCTTGATTCGCAGTATTTTGTTGATTCCCCGTCTTTAAACCGGAACAATGACTGAAAAATTGACAATAACGAGCAGTACAAGGAACCCTCATATGTCGAGGATCGCGTTGGTAGACGACGACAGGAATATCCTGACGTCGGTTTCGATGACTCTTGAGGCCGAAGGCTTTGAAGTTGAGACTTACAATGATGGGCAGAGCGCGCTGGACGCGTTCCAGAATCGCCTGCCGGACATGGCCGTGCTGGACATCAAGATGCCCCGGATGGACGGGATGGATCTGTTGCAGCGTGTGCGACAGAAGACATCGACCATGCCGGTGATTTTCCTGACCTCGAAAGATGATGAAATCGACGAGGTTCTGGGCCTGCGCATGGGCGCCGACGACTATGTGAAAAAGCCTTTCAGCCAACGTCTGCTGGTCGAACGCATCCGCGCGCTGCTGCGTCGTCAGGAGGTGATCGCCGCCGACGACCTGGGCGATGTGGAAGAAAGCAAAGTCATGGTGCGTGGCGAGCTGAGCATGGACCCGCTGCGGCATGCGGTAAGCTGGAAGGGCAACGATGTGTCGTTGACCGTCACCGAATTCCTGCTGTTGCAGGCGCTGGCCACCCGGCCCGGGTTTGTCAAAAGCCGCGATCAGCTGATGGATGTCGCCTATGACGATCAGGTCTATGTCGACGACCGGACCATCGACAGCCACATCAAACGCCTGCGCAAAAAGATGCGCACGGCCGACAACGATTTCTCGGCGATTGAGACGCTGTATGGGATCGGTTACAGATATAACGAAGAATAACCCCTAATAACGGGGATGGAAGCTGGACAAATCGGTGCGAGATACCAAGGCCTCATCTGGCTCAGACGTTGTTCTGGGCGAAGACTGGGTGGCCCCCCTGGCCACGGTCGATAGCGAGTTGCGCGATCGGCGTGCGCGGCGCGGGCTGATTTCGATCAACCGCAGCCCACTGGCGCGCAAGATCATCACCTTCAACCTGTTGGGTCTGGTTGTTCTGGTTGCCGGGGTTCTGTACTTGAACCCGTTCCGCGACAGTCTGGTGTTTCAACGCGAAACCGGCCTTGTCGCCGAAGCCCAGTTGATCGCCGATGTGTTCGAAGTCGTGCAGGCCTCCGGGATCGACCCTGACTATGGGGCAACGCTGGGCGGGCTAGACCTGCCCACCGGGCTTGAGGTCTTTGTCTTTGATCGGGGCGAAGCATTGCTGGCCACCACGATGGGCCAGGGCCGTGCCGTGTCCCCCCCCGTGGATGGGTTGGAGCGGGACGGGCGATCAACTGTCATCACTGACCTTCTGAACCGGGGTTGGGAAGGCATCTCGTCGGTCATCGCGACGGGGGATGCACCCGCGCCACAAGTGAATACCGAAGATCAGGCCCGCAGCCTTTTGTCCGGTGCCATGGGCGGTGCGACGCAGGTGTCGACCGGGGTCGATGATCTCGGCAGCACAGTGTTTTCCGTCGCCACACCGATCATGTTGAATGGCACGCCCGTGGGCGTGGTTGCGATCACCAGCGCGTCGGGCGAACTGGACCTGTTGGTGCGCAGCGAACGCGAACAGGTGTTGCAGATGTTCGTCATCGCGATCCTGGTGTCGATCGGGCTGAGCCTGGTTTTGGCCTCGACCATCGCAAACCCGCTGTCCGACCTGGCCGCTGCGGCGGAATTGGGGCGTGACAAGAATGCCAAGAAGGTGAACCCAGGCCGGGTACGCATACCCGATCTGACCGGGCGGCCCGACGAAATCGGCCGTCTGTCCACCGCCCTGCGCGGCATGGTGGCGGCGCTATATGACCGGATCGACGCGAACGAACAATTTGCCGCCGATGTGGCGCATGAAATCAAGAACCCCTTGGCCAGTCTGCGATCTGCCATCGGCACGTTGCGCGTGGCGCGCAAGGATGAACAGCGCAACAAGCTGTTGGATGTGATCGACCATGATGTGCGCCGCCTGGACCGTCTGGTCAGCGACATTTCCAATGCCTCGCGGCTGGACAGCGAATTGGTCAAGGAAGAAGAAGAACGCTTCGATATCCTCAAGATGCTGCGCAACCTGACGGAATATTTGGGCAATGAGGCCTCTGACAAGGGCGTCGATTTCATTACCGACCTGCCGCCTGATCCCATCGTCCTGCAAGGGCTGGAGGCGCGGCTGGCACAGGTGTTCGTGAACCTGATCACCAATGCACTGAGCTTCTGTGAAGACGGCGACGCGATCCGTGTCTGGGCCCGTTACCGCGCGAACCGGGTTCTGGTTGTGGTCGAAGACACCGGCCCGGGCATTCCCGAAGAAGCCCTGGCCAAGATCTTCAACCGGTTTTATTCTGAACGACCCGAAACGCAGTTTGGCAACAACTCGGGGCTTGGACTGGCAATTTCGAAACAGATTGTCGAAGCGCATGGCGGTGTGATCTGGGCGGAGAATATTCGCCCGACCGATGCCGACGTGACCTCAGAACCGCTGGGCGCGCGCTTTGTCGTGGGCCTGCCGGTGTGAGCGCTCAGGCGCCTGACAAAATCCTTCATGCAACCACCGTGGCGCTCGACGACAAGGCCGTCGTGATCCTTGGTGCGTCGGGCAGCGGCAAGTCGGCGCTGGCCTTGCAACTGATGGCATTGGGTGGCGTGCTGGTCGCCGATGATCGTACGCGGCTGAGCCGGATCGGGGGTGCCCTTTACGCCCACGCGCCAGCCACCCAGGCCGGGGTGATCGAAGCGCGCGGCGTCGGGTTGATCCGCGTGCCCCATGTCGCCCAGGCGCCGGTCCATCTGGCCATCGACATGGGCCAGCTGGAACCCGACCGTTTGCCACGACACAGAAGCCTCACGTTTTTGGGAACCGCCGTAGACTTGTTGTGGCGGGTTGACGGCCCACATTTCCCAAGTGCCATATGGCATCTGGTAAAAAGTGGACGCACGGCATGAAGGACGCACAGCCTATGACGGAAGGACAAAAGGTCGTTCTGGTCACCGGCCCCTCGGGGGCAGGGCGCACGACGGCGATTCGTGCTTTGGAGGACACGGGGTTCGAGGTTATCGATAACCTGCCCCTGTCGCTGGTCGACCGCCTGCTGGATGGTGCGCCGTTGGAACACCCCCTGGCGCTGGGTGTGGACGTGCGCAATCGCGATTTTTCGGTCGCAGCCCTGCTTGAGCTGATCGACCACCTGTCCGAAAGTGCCCGTTATGATGTCGAGGTTCTGTACTTGGACAGTTCGCGTGATGTGCTGATTCGCCGGTATTCGGAAACCCGTCGACGCCATCCTCTGGCTCCGGCCGAGGCACCCGGAGACGGGATCGAACGCGAGGTCGAACTGTTGCTGCCCGTCCGCGCGCGCGCCGATGTTCTGATTGATACAAGCGACCTGTCGCCGCATGAGCTGAAGGACGAAATCTTTCGCTGGATGGGGCGTACGGGCAGTGAAATGTTGGCGGTGTCGGTGCATTCTTTCAGCTATAAGCGTGGACTTGCGCGGGGGCTGGATATGGTGTTCGACGCGCGGTTCCTGCGCAATCCACATTGGGAAATGTCGCTGCGGGCCCTGGATGGCCGGTCGCCCGAGGTCGCGGATTATGTCGCTGCCGACCCCCGGTTCGATGAGTATTTCGAACGGGTCAGCGGATTGGTCGAATTCCTGCTGCCCGCCGTCGGTGACGAAGGCAAAAGCCACCTGTCGATCGGGTTTGGGTGTACCGGCGGGCAACACAGGTCGGTCGCATTGGCAGAAAAGCTGGCGAATGCGCTTGCACAGGCGGGCTGGCAGGTGTCAATTAGGCATCGGGAACTGGAACGTCGGGCGGCTCAGGCTGGTCTGACACCAAAGCATTCGGGGTAAGCGCTTGATCGGCATCGTGATCGTCGCGCATGGTGGGCTAGCCGGGGAATACCTGGCCGCTGTCGAACATGTTGTCGGCAAACAAGATCGTGTGCGCGCGATTTCCACCACGGCAGAATGTAATCGGACCGACAAACGGGACGAGATCACGGCAGCCGCAAGCGCGGTGGACCAGGGCGATGGAGTCGTGGTCGTAGTCGACATGTTTGGCGGCAGCCCGTCGAACCTGTCCTTGCCCGCCTGTTGCAAGCAGGATCGCAAGATCCTGTATGGCGCGAACCTGCCGATGTTGTTGAAACTGGCAAAGTCCCGCCATTTGTCCGTGCCCCGTGCCACCGAGGCGGCCATGAAGGCCGGGCGCAAGTATATTGACTGTATTGACGGCCCGCAGGAGTAACATTTCATGACCTCTGAGCAAAATCGCACGCTGAAAATCGTGAACGAGAAGGGGCTGCACGCACGCGCCTCGGCCAAGTTTGTCGAGGTGGTCGAGCAGCATGATGCCGCCGCCCGGGTCGAAAGGGATGGATTGGATGCTGAAGGGGATTCGATCATGGGTCTTTTGATGTTGGCAGCGTCGAAGGGAACGACTATTGACGTTCAGACGTCGGGGCCCCAGGCCGTCCAGCTGATGGAAGCGCTGGATGCATTGGTGGCCGACAAGTTCGGCGAAGGTATCTGAGAGCGGTCGAAAGGCGGGCTGAAACGTGGTTGAGAGTACGCAAAATACGGTTGGCAATGGCGTCCAAGGGCGCCAATCGGTCAAGTACGACCGCGATAGCCTGACCTATGCGAACAGTTTCGACAATGTGTTCCAATCCAATTTCATTCGCGTGGTCGAATGGCTGACGGGTAAGCTGACCATTGTTCGTATGGTTCGGTCGCTAGAGAAACAGGGCGCCCCGGTCGGGCAAGCGTTCTGGCGGGCCTGTTTGGACGTGATGGGCATACCGCTTTTGACCCCGGCCGAGCAGTTGAAAAACATCCCGGCCGAGGGCCCGGTTGTTGTCGTGGCAAACCACCCGCATGGCATGGTTGATGGCATGATTCTGGCCGATCTGGTTGGCGGGCGACGTGATGACTATCGCATCCTGACACGCGCGGTCCTGGATGGGATCGACGAGGTCGCCTCGAGCTATATGATTCCCGTGCCGTTTCCCCACGACGCGGATGTGCAGAAAAAGATGGTTGAGATGCGGGCAAGCGCCATGGCGCATCTGAAAGAGGGGGGGATCATCACGCTGTTCCCCTCGGGTGTCGTGTCGTCGTCGGACATGCTGTTTGGCCCTGCGGTCGAACGTGAATGGAACGTGTTCACCGCTCAGTTGATCCGCCGCTCAGGCGCCAAGGTTGTACCGATTTTCTTTCCAGGGGCCAACAGCCGCTGGTATCAGATGGCGAACCGGATTTCGGCGACGTTGCGCCAAGCGCTGCTGCTGCACGAGATCGTCTATAGCTGCAACAAGCCGCAGGCCCCTGTGGTTGGTGACGTGCTGACAGATGCCCAGATGGAGCAGTTGCACAGCGATCCGCGCGGCTTCATGGCGTGGTTGCGACAGCATACGCTGGACCTGGGCAAGAACGCCTGACCAAATCGCCCGGAGTATGCGTCGCCAACCCGGAGTATGCGTCGCCAAATTGAGTGCCTTCGGCACGCTTTATTGTCCGATTGGCACCCAGAGTTGGCCGGATGCCCCGTGGATCAGCGGGTCGGCACAGGGACTTCGCCCCGATAATCATAGAACCCGCGCCCGGTCTTGCGACCCAGCCACCCGGCCTCGACGTATTTCGTCAAAAGCGGGCAGGGGCGGTATTTTGTATCCGCCAGCCCATCGTGCAGCACGTTCATGATTGCCAGGCAGGTGTCCAGCCCAATGAAATCGGCCAGCTCCAGCGGCCCCATCGGGTGGTTCGCACCCAACTTCAGCGACTGGTCGATCGAGTTCACGTTGCCCACGCCTTCGTACAGCGTATAGACGGCTTCGTTGATCATCGGCATCAGGATACGGTTGACGATGAAGGCCGGAAAATCCTCGGCCGAGGCGGCGGTCTTGCCGAGGTTTTCAACAACCTCAAGGCAGGATTTGTATGTGTCGGCATCGGTGGCAATGCCGCGGATCAGTTCGACCAGCTGCATCACCGGCACCGGGTTCATGAAGTGAAACCCCATGAATTTTTCCGGACGGTCCGTGCGGGACGCCAGCCGGGTGATCGAAATCGACGACGTGTTCGAGGTCAGGATCGTATTCGGTTTCAGATGCGGAAGCAGGTCTTCGAAGATGGCCTGTTTCACCGTTTCACGTTCGGTGGCGGCTTCGATGATCAGGTCGCTGGGGCCCAGGTCGGTCAGTGTCAGCGTGGTGCGAATACAGCCCATCGCCGTGTCACGTTCTGCTTGGGAAATCTTGTCGCGGCTGACCTGGCGATCCAGGTTCTTGCCGATTTTGGCCACGGCCGCATCCAGGCTGTCTTGGCTGATGTCAGTCAACAGAACCTGATAGCCCGCCAGCGCCAAAACATGGGCGATACCGTTGCCCATCTGTCCTGCGCCGACAACTCCGACCGTTTCGATAGCCATGGATTTCCCTTTCGTAAGCTGTGTTCACAGTATGCGGCGGCGCGGCATGCGTGCAAGGGTTAAGGGGCCGTTGAGGAAACTGAACACATTTTAAATTTAGCTGTTTGGCAAGGATTTGCTGCGAATCTCTCCCATGGGTGAAATGAAATGGAGTGGGTGGATATGGCCTATGAGAACTTGGGCGAAGGGGCCCTTGACTACTATCCGTGCAGATATGGCAAATCGAAACTTTTGTTCCGTGGTCCAAAGCGCAAGCTGGAGGAACCTTATGTTGCTGTCCTGGGGGGGACCGAAACATACGGCAAATTTATTGCAAAACCGTTTGCTGCGATGACCGAAGAGGTGCTGGATCATACGGTCGTAAATTTCGGCTGTGTGAATGCCGGGATTGATGTGTTCGTGAACGATCAATCCGTTCTGGATGCCGCCAGCAATGCCGCCGTGACGGTGGTGCAACTGACCGGTGCGCAGAACATGTCGAACCGGTTCTATGCCGTGCATCCGCGCCGCAATGATCGGTTTCTGCGGGCCGCAAATTTGCTGAAAACCATCTATCGCGAGGTGGATTTTACCGAGTTCAACTTTACGCGTCATCTTTTGACGACGCTGCATCAGGCCAGCCCGGATAAATTCGCCATGGTTGAACAGGAGCTGAAGGAAGCCTGGGTTGCGCGCATGAAGACGTTGATTTCCAAGATCGACGGCAAGATCATCCTGTTGTGGATGGCGGATCATGCGCCGGAAACCTGCGCGTCCTGTTCCATCGACGGATCCGACCCGTTGTTCGTTGGCGAAGAGATGATCAACGAGCTGCGCCCCTTTGTGGCGGGTGTGGTCGAGGTCGAAGTCAGTCGGGCAGAAATCGACGCGGGCCATGGCGACATGGTGTTCACCGATATGGAGGAACCCGCCGCGCGGGGCATGTTGGGACCGATTGCGCACGAACGCGTTGCTGACGCTTTGGAAGAAATCCTGCGCCCCCACCTGTGAGGGGGCGCCTGCCCCGGTGCCATGGTCCGGGGCAAACAAAAAGGCCCGCCGTGATGGCGGGCCTTTTCGTGTTTTTCACCGGGTGTCGGTGGAGCTTACAGCGCGTCGGTCAGGGCCGGCACTGCGTCGAACAGATCGGCGACCAGGCCGAAGTCGGCGACCTGGAAGATCGGCGCTTCTTCGTCCTTGTTGATGGCGACGATGACTTTGCTGTCCTTCATACCAGCCAGGTGCTGAATGGCACCCGAGATGCCGACGGCAACATACAGGTCCGGTGCAACCACCTTGCCGGTCTGACCAACCTGCCAGTCGTTCGGGGCATAACCCGAGTCGACAGCGGCGCGGGATGCGCCAACGGCGGCACCCAGTTTGTCAGCCAGTTTCTCGATCAGGGCAAAGTCCTCTTCCGAGCCAACGCCACGACCACCGGACACAACCACCCCAGCCGAGGTCAGCTCGGGGCGGTCGCTTGCGGCAACCTTGTCTTCGACCCAGGAGGACAGGGCGGGATCGGCAGCGGCCGAAACGGTTTCCACAGCGGCAGAACCGCCTTCGCCAGCGGCGTCAAAGGTCGAGGTGCGGAAGGTGATGACCTTGGTCGCATCCGACGATTTCACGGTCTGAACCGCGTTCCCCGCATAGATCGGGCGTTCGAACGTGTCGGCGTCGACAACACCGGAGGCGTCCGAAATCACCATCACGTCCAACAGCGCAGCGACGCGCGGCATGACGTTTTTGGCGTCGGTCGTGGCGGGGGCCACGATGTGCGAATAGTCCCCGGCCAGCGACACGATCAGCGCGGCGGTCGGTTCCGCCAGGCGGTGGCCCAGGGCCGCGTCTTCGGCGACCAAAACTTTCGCCACACCGTCGATTTTCGCGGCGGCGTCGCCAGCAGCGGCGGCAGATGCGCCACAGCACAGAACGGTGATGTCCCCCAGCGATGCGGCGGCCGTCACGGCCTTGGCGGTGGCGTCCATCGCCAGTTCGCCGTTATTGACTTCTGCGAGAAGAAGAACAGCCATTA
>DFBF01000273.1 GCA_002367285.1 Rhodobacteraceae bacterium UBA3087
CAAGGGGCGGCGCACGCCCAAGGGTCGCCAGCTTGACCCCCAGGCCCATGATCAGGTTCTGGCGCTGTTGGGGGATCGGCCGCGTCGGCGCGACCTGCTGATTGAATTCCTGCATCTGATCCAGGATGCCTATGGCCACCTGTCCGCCGATCACATCCGCGCCTTGGCGCAGGAACTGGGCACCGGTCAGGCCGAGATTTACGAGGTCGCAAGTTTCTATGCCCATTTTGATCTGGTCAAAGACGGCGACACGCCGCCCCCCGCCCTGACCATTCGCGTCTGTGACAGCCTGTCGTGCGAATTGGCCGGATCCGCGGCGTTGCACAAGGCGCTGGCTGACGGCCTGGACCCCACCCAGGTGCGCGTTCTGCGTGCGCCCTGCATGGGCCGCTGTGACACCGCGCCGACGTTGGAGCTGGGCCACAATCACATCGATCACGCCACGGTCGACAAGGTTCAGGCCGCCATTCACGCGGGCGCCAGCCACCCGGTGATCCCGGATTACGAAGGCTTTGCCGAATACCAGGCCGAAGGCGGCTATCGCACGCTGACACAGCTGCGCGACAATGGTGACTGGCAGGCCGTTCAGACGCAGGTGAAACAGGCCGGTCTGCGTGGCCTTGGCGGCGCGGGCTTCCCGTCGGGCACCAAATGGGGCTTTGTGCGTGCCAACGCTGGCCCGCGTTACCTGGCCGTGAATGGCGACGAGGGCGAACCGGGCACCTTCAAAGACCGCCACCACCTGGAACGCACCCCGCACATGTTTTTGGAAGGCATGTTGATCGCCGCCTGGGCGGTCGAGGCCGAGACCTGTTTCATCTATATGCGCGATGAATACCCCGCCGTTCTGGACATCCTGCGCCGCGAAATCGCCGCGCTGGAAGGGGCTGGCATCGTTGCGCCGGGCTATATCGACCTGCGGCGCGGCGCGGGGGCTTATATCTGCGGCGAAGAAAGCGCGATGATTGAAAGCATCGAGGGCAAGCGCGGCATGCCGCGCCACCGCCCGCCTTTCGTGGCCCAGGTTGGTATCTTCAATCGCCCGACCTTGGTGCATAACGTCGAAACCCTGCTGTGGGTTGCACGCATCGCCCGGTTTGGCCCCGAGGTCCTGAATTCGGTTGAAAAGAATGGCCGTATCGGGCTGCGCAGCTATTCGGTTTCGGGGCGCGTGCAAAACCCCGGCGTGCATCTGTTGGCGGCGGGTTCGACCATCACCGATATCATCGACGCGGCCGGTGGCATGTTGCCGGGTCACGCCTTCAAGGCCTATCAGCCCGGCGGCCCGTCCTCGGGTCTGTTGCCCGCATCCATGCATGACGTGCCGCTGGATTTCGACACGTTGCAGCCGCATGGCACCTTTATCGGCTCGGCCGCCGTGGTGGTCCTGTCCGATCACGATTCAGCGCGCGCCGCCGCCCTGAACATGCTGCGCTTCTTCGAGGACGAAAGCTGTGGCCAATGCACGCCTTGCCGTGTCGGCTGTGAAAAAGCCGTCAAGCTGATGCAGGCGGACAGCTGGGATCAGGGGCTGCTGGAAGAGCTCTGCGTCGCCATGGGGGACGCGTCAATCTGCGGTCTGGGTCAGGCCGCGCCAAACCCGATCCGGCTGGTCATGAAACACTTCCCGGGCGAAGTCTGAGGTTTCGCCCGGCTCAGCCCGGCGGCGCCCCTCATTCGTTCCGATACACCCGGCAATTGCACCCTGCGGCGAACAGCTGTTTGCACAGGGCCACGGCCTTGTCGCGACTGCTGCGCCCGATCCGCGCCATGATGAACCCCTTGCGCCCGCCGACGCGGTTTTTCACCGGCACATAATCGGGCGTTTCATCCGTGATCAAGCCGCGACAGGTGCGGGTTTTCACGCCGTAGTTCGCGGCGGCCTGTTTCTGCGTCGCCCCGAACGCCAGTTGCACGCCCCAGGGGGGCAACAGCGGCTCGGCCTGTGGTGGCGGCGACAAGCGACGATCGCGCGCCAGGGCGTAACAGCTCTGGGGCCACGCCAGATCATCCAACAATTTCAGATCGGGCAGTTCAACATCGTCCACCAGCCAATCCTCGGCCCGCATACCGGTGATGATCTGCACGTAGCTCACCGTTTCGGGCATCAATCCACCGCTGCCGTCAATCAGCCCGCGCGCGCGCCGCTCACCGCCATTATACCCCACTGCTGCCAGGCCCAGATTGCCAAAACGGCCAATCATGTCCGCCAGATACTGCGCCGAATGCTCCAAGGCTTCGGCCGGATTGAACGCATCCGACAGCCCCCGCTGCGCCGCCGTGCCCGGCATGAATTGCGCGATGCCCCGCGCGCCCGCAGGGCTGACGGCAAACGGATCAAAGCGGCTTTCTTGCCAGATCAGGCGCGTGAAAAATCCGCGATCCAGCCCGTGACGGGCGGTGAACCGGTCAATTGCCTGACAGGTGTCGAATACGAAATGCGCGTCGCGAATGCATTCGACCTGACCCCAGCGGGGCGTCGAACAGGCCCGATCCGGCGGCTCGGCCCGCAGGGGGGTGGCGAGGAGCGTGGCGAGGGGCGTGGCGACACACCACAGAAAGGCAACCAGAAAACGCATCACATCGCTATCCTGACGCCCTTGACCCCGCTGGGCAAGCCGCGCGATGGTCTGGCGCAAAAGGAACACTTATGCCTGCCTGGATCGCTTACGTCGCCATTGCCGCCGCCATCGCTTATCTGCCGATGACGGATCGGCCCAACAGCCTGCTGCGATCCGTGTGGAAAACCGTGCCCGTCGCCGCGTTGGCCCTGGCCGCCTGGATCGCCGGAGGCCCCGCCTTTCTGGTCGCCGCCCTGTTCCTGTCGGCCCTGGGCGACTGGTCTCTGTCGCGCAATGGCGCGGCCAGCTTTCTCTATGGTCTCAGCGCCTTCGCGCTCAGCCACATTGTCTATATCCTGCATATGCTGGCCATTTCCGGCGCCATGCCCTGGGAGGGATTTGTACTTTTCCCGCTTTTCGCCATTGCGATGTTTGCCGTCACAGTGTCGACGGAAACCTGGCTGATCCCGCACACCGGCGCGATGAAATGGCCCGTGCGTGCCTATGTGGTGATCATTTTGACCATGGGTCTGTCGGCGATGACCCTGCCTGCCGGTCACCTGCCAGCGCTGATCGGCGCGGGGCTGTTCGTGGCCTCGGACCTGATCCTGTCGATCGAACTGTTCCGTCTGGGCGACAAGCACCGCCTGACCCCGCTGGCGTCAAAACTGGTCTGGATCACCTATATCGGCGCGCAGGTCGGGCTGTTCTGGGGCCTTGGCGGGCTGGGATAGGGACCTGCCCCTTCCATCTCGCGCGCAGCTATACTAGGTGATTGAAAGACATTACCGGGGGCGCAGATGGCGTTTTTCACGAAACTCAAGGATCGGCTGTTCAAATCCTCCTCGAAACTCGAGGAAGGTCTGGAGGCCATCGTCGATGATGGTGGCGAAGAGGAACTAGTCGAGCTGGCCGAGCCTGCCCCTGAACCGACACCCGAGCCGGACCCGACACCCGAACCAGACCCGGTGCCCGTACCCGAACCGGTGCCTGCACCTGTACCCGCACCAGCCCCCCAGCCAGAGCCTTCCCCAGAGCCGGCCCCCGTTGAAATCCCCGGCCCGATCATTGAAACCCCGGCACCAGCGCCGGTAGAGGTTCCCAGCCCCGCGCCGCAAGAAGACCCAGCCCCGAAACCCGGCCTGTTTGGCCGTATTTTGGGCCGGGCACCCAGCACTCCGCACAAGGTCACGCGCCGCGTGTTGGATGACGACATGCTGGAAAGCCTTGAGGATCTGATGATCACATCCGACATGGGCGTCGACACCGCCATGCGCGTCACCGCCAACCTGTCCGAGGGCCATTTCGGCAAGAAACTGTCGGTCGAGGAAATCAAAACCCTGATGGCCAATGAAATCGCGCGCATCATGGAAAATGTCGCCGTGCCGCTGCCTCTGTACCCGAAAAAACCGCAGGTCGTGCTGGTGGTCGGGGTGAATGGCTCGGGCAAGACGACGACGATTGGCAAGCTGGCCAGCCAGTTCAAAGGCGCTGGCAAATCCGTCGTGATCGCAGCGGGCGACACGTTCCGCGCCGCGGCCGTCGAACAGTTGCAGGTCTGGGGCGATCGCGCTGGCGTGCCGGTTCTGACCGCGCCCGAAGGATCGGACCCCGCGTCGCTGGCGTTTGATGCCATGACCAAGGCCGAAGAAGACGGCGCCGATCTGTTGTTGATCGACACCGCTGGGCGGCTGCAAAACCGCGCCGACCTGATGGAAGAACTGGCCAAAATCGTCCGCGTTATCAAGAAGAAAGACGAAACCGCGCCGCATAACACCCTGTTGGTTCTGGATGCCACGACGGGGCAGAACGCGCTGTCCCAGGTCGAAACCTTTCAGAAACTGGCCGATGTATCAGGCCTGGTCATGACCAAGCTGGACGGCACCGCAAAAGGCGGCGTGCTGGTCGCGCTGGCGGATAAATTCGCCCTGCCGATCCACGCCATCGGCGTTGGTGAACAGATCGACGACCTGGCCCCGTTCGACCCGGAAGACTTTGCCAAAGCGCTGACGGGCGCGTGACGGGCGTAGGTCAAGCGGGGCTGCTTGCACCATGACCGACTGGCTGATCTCGCTTGAAGGCACCGAGGCCGGGCATCAGTTGGCGCTGGGCCTGGCCCTGATGGCCGCTTTCCTGCATGCGCTGTTTGGCGCGCTGCAAAAGGGCAAGCACGATCCCTGGTTGTCGCGCGGGGCGATCGATGCCTCCTATGGCCTGATTGCCATGCCGTTCGCCCTGTTCGTCGTGCCCTGGCCCGAACCCCACATGTGGCCGATCTTTGGTGCCGCTTTCGTGATCCACGTCGTCTATAAATTCGCGCAGGCCTATACCTATACGCTGGGCAGCTACACGGTTGTGTACCCCGTCGTGCGCGGCACCGGGCCGCTGTTTGCGGTCATCGGCGCGGGGTTTCTGTTTGGCGAACACTTTACGGCGGTGCAATGGATGGGAGTCGCGACCTTGTTGGCCGGGATTTACGGCCTGGCCGCCTATAACCTGAAGCACTGGCAGATCGGGCGCGACAAGTTGAAACCGGCCATCGCCATGGCGGTTCTGACCGGGTTTTTCGTGGCCGCCTATACCACCTGGGACGCCTACGGCATCCGTGCCACTGCGAACCCGTTCACCTTTCTGGCCTGGTTCTTTTTCCTTGATGGGCTGGCAATGCCGCCAGTGGCGTATCTGCGATACCGCAACATGGCACAGCGCCCCGCCTTGGGCCCTCTGGCGGCCAAGGGTTTAATCGGCGCCTTCACGGCCTATCTGTCGTTTGGCTCGATTATGATGGCGACGCGGCTGGATTCGGTGGGCGAGGCCGCCGTGCTGCGCGAAACCTCGACCGTGTTTGCGGCATTGATCGGCTGGCTGGTGCTGGGCGAAAGCACGGGGCCGCGCCGCGTGGCCTTAATGGCTTTGATCGCCGTTGGTGCCGTGATAGTCGAAATGGGCGGATAAGCCGGCGGATGAAAAGGATCCTGTGATGAGCGAGAAAACGATCAGCCCCGGCGTGAAAATGGCGCTGGAATACGGTCCCATCATCCTGTTCTTTGTCGGCTATACGCTGCTCAAAGATCGCATGTTCACGGTCGGGGGCACCGAATATTCGGGCTTTATCGCCGTCACCGCCATGTTCATTCCGCTGTTGGCGATTGTGACGTTTGTTCAATGGCGCCTGATCCGCCACGTCTCGAAAATGCAGATCGTGACGCTGGTGCTGGTCACCGGATTTGGCGGGTTGTCGATCTGGTTGAACGACGAACGGTTCTTCAAGATGAAGCCGACGATGATCTATTTGCTGTTTGCGGGCGTGTTGGGGTTTGGCCTGTTGCGCGGCCAAAGCTATCTGGAAAGCGTCATGGATCAGATGCTGCCGCTTGAGCGGGTTGGCTGGATGATCCTGACCAAACGCCTGGCGCTGTTCTTCGTGTTTCTGGCGGTGGCAAACGAAGCAATCTGGCGCTCTCTGTCCACCGACACCTGGGTCACGTTCAAGACCTTCGGCCTGCCGCTGTGCACCTTCGCGTTCTTCGCCAGCCAGGCCGGGGTGTTTTCCAAATACGGCATCGCCGAGGAAGACGCCGAGGGCGATCCCAACGCCTGATCGGCCTGTTTAACATCGTTAACAAAGCCCGGTTTTGGCCTTTAACATTGTTAACATTCGCAGTTGCGGCCCGTTAACATTGTTAAACACGCCAAGGACAGAAAACGCCAAGGACGGTTGACGCAAAATGTCGCACAGGGTACATCCCCGATCAGAGGCGATTTGTACCACCGGATTGCGGGCCTCTTAAAACATGCCGCTAAAGAGGTCAGGGAAAATGCCCCCGACGCTCATCTGCGGTGGGGGTTTTTTTGTGCGGAAAGGATCGCGCGATGACAGGTTGGAGCAAACGCACCAAGGCGGTGCATGCGGGTGCACGGCGCAGCCAGTACGGCGAAGTCAGCGAGGCGATGTTCCTGACGCAGGCCTTTGTATATGACACCGCCGAGGCCGCCGAGGCCCGGTTCGTCGATGCTGGTGACGACGAATTTATCTATGCCCGCTATGGCAACCCAACCAACCGCATGTTCGAAGACCGCCTGGCGATGCTGGAAGGCACCGAAGACGCCTTCGCCTGTGCATCCGGCATGGCCGCCGTCAATGGCGCGCTGATGGCGCTGACCAAGGCGGGCGACCACGTGGTGTCCTCGCGCGCGCTGTTTGGCTCGTGCCTCTATGTGCTCGAAGACGTGCTGGGCCGCTTTGGGGTCGAGATTACGCTGGTCGATGGCACCGACAATGCGGCCTGGGATGCGGCCATTCGCCCGGACACCAAGCTGGTGTTTCTGGAAGCCATTTCCAACCCGACGCTTGAGGTGATCGACCTGGCCCATGTGGTCAAGATCGCCCATGAAAACAACGCCTTGGTGGTGGTTGACAACGCCATGCCGACGCCTGTGTTTTCCTATGCAACCAAGCTGGGCGCGGACCTTGTGGTTTATTCGACCACGAAACATGTGGACGGGCAGGGGCGCATGCTGGGCGGTGCGATCTGCGGCTCGCGCGATTTGATCCGCGGTCCGATTGAAACCTATCTCAAACACACCGGCGGGGCGATCAACCCGTTTGCCGCCTGGACCCATCTCAAGGCACTCGAGACGCTGGACCTGCGTGTGCGCGCGCAGGCCGACAGCACCATGCAGGTCGCCGAAGGGCTGGCAGATCACGCGAAACTGACGCGGCTCAGCTATCCGACCCATCCGTCGCATCCGCAATATGACATCGCCATTCAACAGGCGCCATCGGGCGGCACGGTTCTGGCGATTGAGGTCAAAGGCGGCAAGGACGCCTGTTTCCGGTTCCTGAATGCGTTGGAGATTTTCACGATCTCGAACAACTTTGCCGATGCGAAATCCATCGCGACCCACCCGGCGACCACCACGCACCAACGTCTGCCGCA
>DFBF01000111.1:0-2494 GCA_002367285.1 Rhodobacteraceae bacterium UBA3087
CCCTGACCATCGACACCATCGCGCCCGATCTGGGCTTTGATGCGGTGCAGGTCGGCGACAATACTGTGAACGCTGACGAAAGCTCGGCTGGGTTCGACCTGACCGGCACGGCAGAGGCGGGCGCGACCATCGTTGTGACCATTGGCGGCGCGACCTGGGAAACCACGGCGACTGCTGGCGGCACCTGGTCGATCGGTTTTGCCCCCGGCGCGCTGCCGGGTGGTGAATATGACGCGACCATCACCGCTGTGGCCACGGATGCGGCTGGCAACATCACCACACAAACCAGCGTGATCCGCGTGGATACTGTGGGTGCCGTGACGATTTCGGGCGACGTGATCGAAGGCGACAACGTGGTGAACCAGTCTGAGGCCAGCGATGGCGTGACTCTGACGGGCACCGCCGAGGTCGGCTCAACCGTCATGATCACCTTTGAGGGCGCGGACTATCCGGCCATCCTGGGCGCTGATGGCAGTTGGAGCCTGGACATCCCGGCGGGCGGCATTCCTGGCGGCACCTATGACAGCACGATCACCGTGACCGCCACCGATGGCGCGGGCAACGTGACGACCACCAGCCGCACGATTTCCGTGGACACCGAAGCCAACGTCACCCTGACGCCCGGTTTTGCAGGCCCCGAAGGCGTGATCAACGCGGTTGAACATGGCGCGGGCGTCACCATGACCGGCACGGCGGAACCCGGCGCGACGGTCACCGTGACTTTCGAAGGCACGGATTATCCGGCGACTGTTGGCGCTGATGGCAGCTGGACCCTGTCCCTGTCGTCGTCCGATATTCCGGCGGGTGCTTACACCGCGCAGATCACCGTCACCTCGACGGATATCGCGGGCAACACCAGTTCGACCAACAGCAGCATTGATGTGGACACCCTGTCCTTTGTGGCGTTCGACAGCACACCGGTCGAAGGCGACAATGTCGTCAATGCGACCGAGGCCTCTGACGGCGTCGTGCTAACCGGCACCTCGCATCCCGGATCGACGGTCGAGGTGACCATGAATGGCTCGACCTATCCGGCCACCGTGGCGGGTGACGGCAGCTGGAGCGTGACCTTCCCGGTCGGTGAATTCCCGGCAGGCGAATATGACGCAAGCTTTACCGCTGTGTCGACCAGCCCCGCAGGCAACGTGTCCTCGGCCACCAGCACGATCCATGTGGACACCGTCGGCAGCGTTGACATGACCACACCCGTCGAAGGCGACGATATGGTCAATGCCGCCGAGGCCGCCGATGGCGTGACCTTGACCGGTGTGGCCGAAGCAGGGTCGACCGTCACCGTGAACTTTAACGGCACGGATTACCCGGCCACCGTTGCGGCGGACGGTAGCTGGAGCCTGGACATCCCGGCCAGCGCCATTACCCCCGGCGAATATGACGCGCCGATCACGGTTACGGCTGTGGACGCGGCGGGCAACAGCACATCACTGAGTGAAACTATCGCCATCGACACCGTGGGCAGCGTCACCGCTGACCTGGCCAATGTCGAAACCGATGGTGTGGTGAACGGACCGGAGGCCGCCAATGGCGTGACCTTGACCGGCACGACGCAGCCCGGCTCGACCGTTTTGGTCGCGTTCGGTGCGACCAGCCTTCCGGCCACTGTGGACGCAGCGGGCAACTGGACCGTGGATTTCCCGGCCAGCGCGATCCCTGCGGGCGAATATGACGCGACTGTCACCGCAACGGCGACGGATGCGGCGGGCAACGTGTCCTCCTCGACCGGCACGGTTACCGTGGACACTGGCGTGCGCGATTTCGGCTTTTCCGATACGCCCGCTGCCGGAGACGGTGTGCTGTCGGGTCCTGAGGTTGACGGTGGTTTCACCGTCACCGGCACGACGGAACCCGGATCGGGTGTAACGCTGCAACTGGGCGGTGCGGTCGTGACCGCAACTGTCGATGCAGCTGGCAATTGGACCGCGACCTTCCCGGCAAGCAACATCGCGAACGGCGAATACGGTGCCGTGCTCAGCGCGACCACGACCGACCCTGCGGGCAATGTCAGCACGATCAGCCAGAACGTGACCGTTGATACGGTTGCTGGTGATCTGGCCCTGTCGCCGCTGCCGATCGAAGTCGATGACGTGATCAACGCAGTCGAAGCGGCTGACGGTGTGATCGTGTCGGGCACCGCAACACCGGGCATGGATGTGACCGTAACGTTTGAGGGGGCGACCTCGGTCGTGACGGCCGGGCCTTCGGGCAACTGGTCGGCCCTGTTTGCGCCGGGCGATGTGGCCGGGGGCACCTATCTGGCCAATATCACGGCCTCGATCAGCGATGCGTACGGCAACTCGAAAACCGTCAGCGATACGGTTCAGGTGGACACGGTCGTCAGCGACCTGACCCTGTCTGACCCGATCGAAGGCGATAACCTGATTTCAGGCGCTGAGGCCGCCGATGGCGTGACCCTGACAGGCACGGTCGAACCCGGATCCACGGTTCGGGTTCGCCTGGGTCTGGTGACGCATTCGGC
>DFBF01000111.1:2575-10027 GCA_002367285.1 Rhodobacteraceae bacterium UBA3087
GATGCGGCGGGCAACACCGCGTTGATCACCGACACGGTGGATGTGGACACGCTGGTCACCAATCTGGCCATTTCGGACACCCCGGTTGCGGGTGACGACATCGTGAGCAGCGATGAGGCCGCACAGGGTTTGACCTTTACCGGCACGACCGAGGTCGGATCGACCGTTCAGGTGACATTTGAGGGCACGACGCATACCGCAGCCGTGGATGCATCAGGCAACTGGGCTGTTGATTTTGCGGCAAGCGATATCCCGGCAGGCGAATACGATGCCACCCTGTTCGTCACCGCGACGGACGCGGCGGGCAACGTCGACACCGTGACTGACAGTTTTGCGGTGGACACCACCGCACCGGATACGCCGTTGGTTTCCGCCTTTACCAAGGGCATCAGCGGGGTGCGCGGCATTTCGACCGTGATGGATGAAAGCACACCTGTGATTTCGGAACTGACGGCGGATGGCTCGGTTCAGGATCTGGACTATACGGTTGCTGAAAATCAGGCCTTTGGCGAAGTCGACTTTGGCTTCTCCTCGCCGATTCCGGACGGGTCGCACTTGGTTGTGACCGCCGAGGATGACGCGGGCAACGAGGCGTCGACCCTGTTCGTGCTGGAAGAAACCGGCACCGATGTGGTCGATATTGCCAACCCGGGTCTGGCTGGGTTCGAGGTGGAAGCGGTTGACCTTCAGTTCGCTGAAGACAGCCAACTGACCCTGACAGCCGAGCAGCTGGAAGGCCTGTCGGACAATTCGAACGAGCTGACGATCCATGGTGGATCGGACGACACCGTGGCAATCGCAGGCGCCAATGGCACCGGTGACAGTGTCGATATCTCGGGTCAGACTTATGACATCTACACGCTGGGTGACGAAGGCGGCACCTTGTATATCAACGAGGATATTACCGTCATTATCTAAGCGTTTTGAGTGCAATCAAGGCCGCGGCGCCAAATGATCGCGGCCTGCCAAACTTCACGAAAAGGGGAAGGATGGCTGTGGGGCAGTATATTCGACAGGGACTTATCGCAGGCGCTACGGCGCTTGCGCTGTCCGGCTGTATGAGCGGGCTTCCGGGCCTGTCTGGCGCCGGGAACACGCCCGAGGTAACGCGTGCCGCGTCCTCGGCTGCGCCGCAAAGTTTTGCGCAGACCGGCGATAACCAATCGACCACCATTGCCGTATTGCTGGACCGTCATTCGGTGCTGCAATCGGGCAGTGCTTACGCTCGTGTGGCGCAATCGGTTCTGGCCGGTGGCGCACGCCCTGCCGAGGCCGAGCTGCAAAGCGCGCATTTGCGGGCCAATGCGGCCGACAAGAACTGGCTGCCCCGGCTTGGTCCGACGGTCAGCCTGTCGGACATGGGCGATCTGGTCACCTCGCTTCTGATTGAACAGGTGGTTTATGACAACGGCCGCAAAAAGGCCGAACGTGCCTTCGCCCGCGCCGATGTCGAAGTTGCCGCTGTAACCTTGTCGATTGACACCAACGACCGTGTTTACACAGGGTTGGATCTGTACCTGCGCGCTCAGGAAGCGCGCGAAAAGGCCAGCGTTTCGTCGCACGCGCTGGGCGAGATGCGGGAATTCGATCGCATTATGACCGCCCGTGTTCGCGGTGGTATTTCCGACATGTCTGAACAGAACATCATTCGCGCCAAGCTGGCCGAGTTGCAGTCGAACCACGACGCCGAAGTTCTGGATGCCCGCACCGCGATGGCCGAACTGGACGCCATGTCCGCGACACCGTTGCAGGATGTCACAGGCATTAGCCAGATTGCGGAACCCGCCGCAGGCAATCTGCCGCTGACGGTTCTGCGGTCCGTGGCGGAAAAGGACCGCGATGTTGCGCAGGCGACGATTGATCGGGCTGGGTTGTTGCCCAATGTCGGCGCTCAGGTCTCGACCGGGCAAGGCACGCGTGGCGGGCTGATCGTCGGGTCTGACGCCGGGTTCGGGTTTGGCACAGGTGCCAGCCTGAAGGCAATCGACGCGGCGCGTGAGGCCGCAAGCCGTCGCGTGGCCCAGGAACAGGAAGACGCAAACCGGCGCATGGCTGCGTTGGAACAGAAACTGGCTGCCTTGACCAGCCGCGCCGCCGCCAGCGCCGATGTCGCCGGGCAGGCCCGCGCCAATACTGAGCTTTTTCAGCGTCAGTTCAACGCCGGTACGCGCACCGTGATGGATGTTGTTGGCGTTGTCGAAACCCTGGCGCGTCTTGAACGCGACCACGTCACGCTGCGTTATCAGATTGCCAAGACCCAGGTTGAAATCGCCCGCGAACGCGGTGCCTTGGCAAACGGGTCCGACATATGACGGACAAGCCGACCCCGTTCCCCACAACGATCACCAGCGCCGCTGTACTGGGCACGATCACGCCTGTGGCGAACTCAAACCCCACCCCAAAGCCCGAAGTCGCACCGCTGTTCTCGGACCGGTTAAAGAACCGCGCCGATCTGGCCTCGGTCTATGCTGGGGTCTTGGGGATCGACGCGGTTGCCACTGACCTCATCGAGGTGATGAAGGCCGCGGCCCCTGCGGGCGCTGATGACGTGACGGTCGAAGTCTTGAAGATCGGCTTGGCATCGACCGGGTTGACCACCGAAATCCTGTCCGGCGCCACCTTGTCCGCTGACACCTGGCCAGCCATCGCGATGATGAACAACGGCCAATCCGTGCTGGTCCTGTCGCAGACGGGCGACACGTTGGTGGTGTACGAGGCCGGCGCGAACGGCGGTAATTGTGAAGTCAGCACAGAAGAATTCAGCGGCTTTTTCACGGGCGTCCTGTTGCGCGGTGAAAGCACGTTAAAGGATCTGGGCGAACGCCATACGCCTGAGAAGAAACCGGCGCATTGGTTCTGGGGGGAAATGCCCCGGTTCCGTCGTCATTTTGGCGACGTCGCGCTGGGCAGTTTTGTGGCGAACCTTCTGGCGGTCTCGGTCGCGCTGTTTTCCTTGCAGGTCTATGACCGCGTGATCCCGCACCAGTCCTCCGCCACGCTTTGGGTGTTGGCGGCAGGGGCATTCATGGCGATCATCATGGAGGCGCTGATCAAGGCCGCCCGCGCGCGTCTGATGGACGGCGCCGGTCGCGCGATCGAGTTGAACGTGCAGAAGCTGTTGATGGACCGTATCCTGGGAATGCGGTCTGACGCACGTCCCACGACGCCATCGGGCATCTTTTCGGCAATGCGTGAATTCGGATCGGTACGTGAATTTTTTACAGCCTCCAGCATCGGCGCGCTGACCGATATTCCGTTCCTGTTCGTGTTCCTGGCGCTGGTCGCCAGTATCGCGGGCAACGTCGTCTGGGTGTTGATCGCCGGAGGCATCCTGATGGTGCTGCCGGGCTATCTGTTCCAGAAACAGATGATCCAACTGACGGCGGAAACCCAAGGCGCATCGGCCAAATCCTCGCGGCTGTTGCACGAGGCAATCTTTGAGCTCGACACGCTGAAAGCCCAACGCGGCGAAGACCGCGTGCGCCGCTTGTGGGGCGAATTGACCATGCTGTCCGCCGTGCAGAATTCGAAACAACGCAAGCTGTCCGCCGCGCTGACCTTCTGGTCGTCGGGGGTGCAACAGGCGACCTATGTGACTGCCGTGATCATGGGCACCTATCTGGTGTTTGCCGGTGAATTCACCGTTGGCTCGATTATCGCTGTGGGCATCCTGACGGGCCGCACGCTTGCGCCGCTGACCCAGCTGACCGGCACGCTGGCACGATGGAGCAACGTGAAATCCGCGCTGGACGGGTTGGATGCCATCGCGCATTCCGATCAGGACGTGAACGCGGATCGGACCTATCTGCGCCGTGAAAACCTGGAAGGTGGTTTTGAGCTGCGCGAGGTCACGTTCGCCTATGACGAAGACGCACCGACGCTGGATGTGTCCGGCCTGTCGATCAAACCGGGGCAACATATCGCTGTTCTGGGATCGAACGGGTCGGGCAAATCGACCCTGTTGAAGCTGCTGTCGGGGCTGTACGCGCCCAAGACCGGGCGGGTGTTGGTCGATGGGGTCGACATGGGTCAGGTCGCGCCGCGTGATCTGCGCCGCAACATCGGATACCTGTCCCAGGATGTGCGATTGTTTGCCGGCACGCTGCGCGACAACCTGAACCTCAGCATGCTGGAGCGTGACGACGAACGTCTGTTCCAGGCGCTGGATTTTGCCGGGCTGGGGCCGTTCGTGCGTGGTCATGCCAAGGGCTTGGATCTGGAAATTCGCGACATGGGCGAAGGCCTGTCGATTGGCCAACGCCAGTCAATCGGCTGGGCGCGGATCTGGTTGCAGGATCCCAAAGTGGTGCTGCTGGACGAACCCACCGCCGCGCTGGACCAGACGCTGGAAAGCACGTTGGTCAGCCGTTTGAAAACCTGGCTGGACGGGCGCACGGCGATCATCGCGACGCACCGTGTGCCGATTCTGGCCCTGACCGAACGCACGCTGATCCTGCAAAATGGTCGTATGGCCGTGGATGGTCCGCGCGATCAGGTGCTGGCACATCTGCGCCAAACCGGAACAGGAGGCGCAGGCTGATGGCATCGCTCGACGCGCAATTCGAAGGTGAGCTGAAGGGGCCGAGCCTGGTGATCTGGCTGTCGGCCGCCGCACTGTTCCTGTTCGTATTCTGGGCGGCCTTTGCCTGGGTCGATGAAATCGTGCGCGCGCCTGGCACGATCATTTCATCGTCCCGCCCGCAGATCATTCAGAACCTCGAAGGCGGTATTCTGGCCGAATTGACGGTGAAAGAGGGCGACACGGTTGAACCCGGTGATGTGCTGGCGCGGCTGTATGGCACGTCGTTCCAGACCTCGGTTGATGACCTGCAAGACCAGATCGCCGCCATGGACATCCGCCGCATTCGGCTTGAGGCCGAGCTGTCCGGCGCCTTTGATTTCACCGTGCCTGTCGATCTGGCCGTTCGCGTGCCTGACATCGTGGCGTCGGAACGCGCGCTGTTGTCGGCGCGTCAGTCGGATTATGTGTCGCGGCGCGAAGGGGCGCAGCGGGTGCTGAACCAGGCCGCGAAAGAGCTTCAGCTGATGGAAAACATGCTGAAGCAAAAGATCGTCGCGCTGATCGAAGTGACCCGTGCCCGCAAGGCGCATGGCGACGCGGAAATCCGGTACAATGAAATCGTGACGCAGACCGAACTGGATCGCGCCCAGGAATATTCGGACACGTTGAAAGAGCTGGCCACCCTGCGCCAGAACCTGAAGCTGAGCCAGGATCAGTTGGATCGCACCGTGATCACCAGCCCGATGCGCGGCATCGTGAACAACCTGTCGGTCACGACTATTGGCGGCGTCGTGCGGCCGGGGGAAGAGATTTTCCAGATCATTCCGCTGGGCGAAGACGTGTTCATCGAAGCGCGCGTGAAACCACAGGATATCGCGAATGTGCAACGCGGACAGGCGGCGACGGTGAAACTGTCGGCCTATGACTATACCATCTTCGGGTCGTTCAAAGGCGTGGTGGACTTTATCTCGGCCGACACGTTCGAGGATGAAAAATCCCGTGATGCCGAACCGCACTACCGCGTGTCTCTTCGCATGGACATGTCGGCAATGACGCCGCGCCAGGCCTCTGTCGCAATACGCCCGGGCATGCTTGCGGATGTCGAATTGCACACAGGTGAAAAGACGATCCTGCAATATCTTCTAAAACCACTCTATAAATCCCGCGAAGCGTTCCGCGAGCCTTAGGGCCCCGGCACGGCTCCCACCCTCGTCAGGGGTTTTGGAAACAGCAACGCTGTGGCATCCCACCCCGCCGCGCCGGGGCGTGTTCTTTCCTCTTGCCAAAAATATCCTCGCCGAAGGCAGGCGTTTGCTTGCAAACGCGTCACCGCGACCCTGAGGAGAAGCGCGCAGCGCGTATGACGAGGGGGCGCAACTCAGCCGTCGCAAGACCACCGTTTCATCAGGTCGGCCAAGGGCATGGGCATCCGTTCCTTGCCTGCGGTCGCCCGTCCGGGTGTGATGCTCAGATGCGGGGCGGCTTGCGGTTGGGGCACCTCGTCCAATGTGGTGAATGTGCCCCGTGCCATGTTGTGCACATGCGACGGGGCCTCGCTCAGGGTCAGGACGGGCACGGTGCAGGCGTCCGTACCTTCCATGATTGCGGCCCAGTCGTCGCGGGATTTCGTAAGGAACTCTGTGGCGAAGGCGTCGCGCAGAACGGGCCAGCCGCTGATGTCCATCTGCGCGGGCAGGTCTGCGTCGGACAGATCCAAAAGCCGCAACAGGTCGGCATAGAATTTGGCCTCTAACGCGCCAACGGCCATGAAGCCACCACAGGCGCATTCATAGCAGCGATAGAACGGCGCACCGCCGTCCAGCAGGTTCACCTCGCGCGCATCGGCCCAGATACCTGACCCGTGCATGGAATAAATCATCGCCGCCAGATGTGCGGCCCCGTCGGTGATGGCGCAGTCCACGACTTGGCCTGTGCCGCTGACCGTGGCGGCGTGCAGCGCAGCCAGCAGGCCGGCCACCAGATACATCGCCCCACCGCCGAAATCGCCCAGAAGGTTCAGCGGTGGTACCGGGGCGTCCGCCTTGCCGATGGCGTGCAATCCGCCCGACAGCGCGATATAGTTGATGTCGTGGCCAGCAGAATGTGCCAGCGGGCCAGTCTGGCCCCACCCCGTCATGCGGCCATAGACCAACGCCGGGTTGCTGTCAGAGAACGCGTCGGGCCCTAGCCCCAGCCGTTCCATCACCCCGGGGCGCATACCTTCGATCAGCATGTCAGCGCTGTCGATCAGCGCCTTGGCCTTGGCACAGTCATCTGCGTCCTTCAGGTCCAGCGCAACAAAGCCGCGGCCCCGGTTCAGCACATCAACCTTTTGCGGGATCAGCGGTTTCAGCCCGGGGCGTTCGATCCGCACCACATCAGCGCCCATGTCGGCCAACCACATGGCAGCAAAGGGCGTCGGGCCAAGCCCGGCGATTTCCACGACGCGCAGGTCGCTCAGGGGGCCTTGTCGGGTCATGGGATCTCCGGTCCTGTAAGTTCCGCCCGACGGTTTCACAACCAGCCGGACGGCGCAAGCATCAGGTGTCGATGGACCGCGCGATCAGTTCCTTCATGATCTCGTTCGTGCCGCCATAGATCATCTGCACCCGTGCGTCGGCATAGAGGCGCGCGATGGGGTATTCCATCATGAAGCCATAGCCGCCGAACAGTTGCAGACATTCATGCATGATTTCATTCTGGATTTCGCTGCCATAGTATTTTGCCATCGAGGCCGTCGGCGCGTCCAGCGTGCCATCAATCAGACCGGCGATGCCGTCATTGACGAAGGACCGCAGCACTTCGGCCTTGGTCTTGCATTCGGCCAGCTTGAAACGGGTGTTCTGGAAATCCATCACACGTTGGCCAAACGCCTTGCGCTCTTGCACATAGGCCACGGTCTGTTCCAGGGCGAAATCAATCGCGCCCAG
>DFBF01000111.1:10061-30298 GCA_002367285.1 Rhodobacteraceae bacterium UBA3087
GCCTTCTTCATGGCCCAGCAGGTTGGTCAGCGGCACCTTCACGTCTTCATAAAACAGCTCGGACGTGTCGTTGGCCTTCATGCCCAGTTTTTTCAGGTTCTTGCCCCGGCTGAAGCCTTCGGATTTGCCCGGCTCAACCACAATCAATGACACACCCTTTGACCCAGCGTCCTTGTCGGTCTTGGCGACGGTGATCACCAGATCGGCAGTCTGACCGTTGGTGATGAAAATCTTGGATCCGTTGATCTTGTACTGGTTGCCGTCCTTTTCCGCCGTGGTGCGCACGTTTTGCAAATCCGACCCGGTGCCGGGTTCGGTCATGGCAATGGCGCCAACGATGTCGCCCGAAATCATGCCGGGCAGCCAGCGGGCCTTTTGTTCCTCGGTGCCAAAGGCGGTGATGTAATGCACCACGATCGACTGAATGCCATAGCCCCAGCCGCAATCTCCGGTGCGGGTCTGTTCATAGATCGCGACGGAATCAAAGCCCATGTCGCCACCGGCGCCGCCGTAATCTTCATCGACCGCGCCGCCCATGATGCCTGCTTCGCCAGCCTTGTGCCAGAACGCGCGATCCACCACGCCCTGATCGACCCAGCGTTCGATATTGGGTGTCAATTCATCGTCATAGAAACGGTTGACCATATCGGCGAACATGCGGTGTTCATCGCTGGCCCATGCGGCGGTATTGGTGAAAAGAGACATGATGCCCTCCCGGCAGAAATCTGGTGTTGGGGCGACTATAACCGCGCGATGGGCGGTCGCAGGGCGTAACGTGGCGTTACATCCCCCGGGTGACGTAGGGGAGGTCCGCGCGGGTTTGGCAAAACCTTGCCCCGACGATGTTGTTTTTTCTGCACTTGCGCGTCGTGTTGGTATATTGCGGGGCAAACAGGTGGTGGAGTTGCGCGTGCGAAGGGCTGTGAAAAAAGGTTGGATGCTGGCCGGCGTCGGGGTAATTTGCCTGTTGGCGCCAGTGCAGACAATGGCGGAACGGTCGACCGTATCCAACACTGTGTCGGTCAATGGGGCGCCCGGGTTGCTGGACATGCCCACGGCTGAGGTCGCGCCGGATGGCACTCTGTCGTTTACCTATTCCAAATTCGGGCCGTTCTCGCGGGGCACGCTGAGCTTTCAGATCACGCCGCGCCTGTCGGGCAGCTTTCGCTATTCGGGTGTTGATGGGCTCTATGCCGCACCCGGTGATGACGACGTCTATCACGACCGCAATTTCGACCTGCGCTTTCGTCTGGTTGACGAAGGTGCTTTGGGCGGCTGGACCCCGGCAGTCTCAATCGGCCTGAACGATTTTCTGGGCACGGGGCTGTATGCCAGCGAATATGTCGTTGCCACCAAATCTGTCGGCAGCAAGCTGCGCCTGACCGGTGGTGTCGGCTGGGGACGTATGGGCAGCCTCAGCTCTTTTGGCGCGACTGGCACGCGGCCCGCGATTGATTTCGGCCTGGGTGGCAAGCCAAACTATGACCAATGGTTTCGCGGTGACATGGCGCTGTTTGGTGGGGTTGCCTATCAGATCAATGACCGCCTGACGCTAAAGGCCGAATACAGTTCCGACGCCTATGTGCTGGAGGAAAGCCAGGGCGTCTTCACCCGCAACTCTCCGTTCAACTTTGGGCTGGATTACGCCGTTGCACCGGGCATGAACCTGTCGGCCTATTACATGTATGGCGACACGATTGGCGCGCAGTTTTCGGTTGCGATGAACCCGCGCAATCCCACCGCACGGTCTGGCCTGGAGGAGGCGCCTTTGTCGGTGCGTCCGCGCCCCGCCCGCAGTGTTGATGCCGAAGCCTGGGGCACGGAATGGGTCGATGACCCCGACGTCCACCCCGGCATTCAGACCGCCCTGGCCACGGCGTTGGCCAAGGAAGGGCAGGTGTTGCAGGCGATGTCGATGACGGCGACACGTGCTGAATTGCGGATCGAAAACAACCGTTTCAATTCCCCCGCGCAGGCCATCGGACGCACGGCACGGGTGATGACGCGCGCTTTCCCGGCCTCGGTTGAAACCTTCGTGATCACCACCGTCGCCAATGGTGTGCCGATCTCGTCAGTCGTGGTGTCGCGCAGTGACATCGAGGCGCTGGAGCATGCCCCCGCGCCGGATATCCACGCTCGTGCGCAGATCGCCGATGCCTTTGCGGTGGACAGTGGCGACATGGTGCTGACACCGGGGCTGTACCCCCGGTTCTCCTGGTCACTGGCGCCTTATACGGTGGTGGGCCTGTTCGGGGCCAATACCGCTGTGGGGGGCGAACTGGGCGCCCGTCTGTCGGCCAGCTATGAAATCATGCCGGGGCTGGTGCTGGCCGGAGCGCTGAAAAAGCGTGTCATCGGCAATCTGCACAATGACCCCTGGATCAGCGATTCTCTGTTGCCGCATGTGCGTTCGGATGTGGCGCAATACCATGCCCAGGGCGACCCGGCCGTCGAGACTTTGACCCTGTCGTGGTATGCGCGCCCCGGTCGCAACCTGTATTCCCGCGTCACGGTCGGGTATCTGGAAACCATGTATGCCGGGGTCTCTGGCGAGGTGCTGTGGAAACCCGTCGACAGCCGCCTGGCCTTGGGGGCCGAACTGAACTGGGTACGCCAACGCGATTTCGATCAGATGTTTGGTCTACAGGATTATTCCATCGCGACGGGCCATGTGTCGGCCTATTACGACCTGGGAAATGGGTTCCAGACCCAACTGGATGTGGGCCGTTATCTGGCTAGTGACTATGGGGCGACCCTGGCCGTGGACCGGGTCTTTGCCAATGGCTGGAGCGTCGGGGCTTACGCCACCTTAACGGATGTGTCCGATGCGGAGTTTGGCGAAGGGTCGTTTGACAAGGGCATCCGCATGTCGATCCCGTTGGAATGGGCGCTGGGTACACCCAGCCGCAGCAAGACCGATACCGATATCCGGTCGCTAGCCCGTGACGGTGGCGCGCGTCTGGCCGTTGATGGTCGTCTGTTCGAATGGGTTCAGGAAGGCCACGGCGATGTGCTGACCGACCGTTGGGGAAGGTTCTGGCGCTGATGAATATTTTGAGAAAACTGACGCTGGCCACGGCGCTGGCAGCGGGCCTTGCGGGGTGTGGCAATGATGCGTCCCGGACTGCGGGATCGCAGGCGGCCTTGGGGGCGGCAAAGGGCGTGGTCGGGTCGATCCGGGGCCGTTTGGGGGGCGCGGACGGCGCAACCACGACGACGCAGCCGAACCTGCCGGCCCTGATTGGCAAGGCGCTGGAGGCCACCGATGGCCCCGTGATGATCATGGCGATCGAAGCAACCAATGCCACTGTCGTGATGGCCCCTGTTGCCACCAATGGGGCCGTTGTAACTTGGAAAACCTCGGACAAACGCAGCTTTGCGTTCAAACGTGGTGTGCTGGTTAGCACGCGTGGGTTTGGGAGCGACCTGATGTCGGCCAAAGCAGATCAAGCGATTGCGCTGATTACGGCGCGTCGGGCTGGTCAGGCTCGGCGGACCTTTCACTATCTGGGCGGAACCGGGCAGACCACGGAGATGACGTTGGACTGTACCTTTGCGCCTTCTGCCCCCGTGCGCGTGGCCGTCGGGCACATCAACACCATGGCCACCCCGATCACCGAGCTGTGCACGCGGGACGGGCTGACAGTGCAGAATGCATATTGGGTGGATGGGCGCGGTGTCGTGCTGAAATCCCGCCAATGGGTCGGGCAGGCCTTGGGATACGTGGTGACGCAGCAACTGCGCCCCTGATCATTCATGAACAGCGTGCTGCCTGTCCCCGTCGTGCCGGGGCAGGGCTGTGCGCGCAACGTGGACCTGTTGCCCACAAAAAACGGCAGACGCTGGGCCTGCCGTTTTCGAAATTTTCAAACGCGTGTGATACGCGGAACGACTTAGTCGTTCGAACCACCCGAGGAAGCCACAGCGGCGCCGACGATGACCAGGCCCAGCAGAGCCAGGGGCAGCGAGCCGATGGAGGAGCCGGATTCGACAACAACGATCGGTTCGTCTTCGATGATCGGGGCAGCGTTGCTGCCTGCAAATGCGGTGGATGCGGACACGGCCAGGGCGCCAGCAGCGATAAGAGCAGTCGCTTTTTTCATGGTATATACTCCAAACAGGTTAATCAGGATGCCGACTGGCGGTCCCATCCCGCTTTATTTTGCATAGAATCGCGTGGCAGGGAAGCGCCGAGTTTTCTTCGGCAACGCTTTGCCAACAGAAACTTTAGGCTGTTGTGTTCCGGACACAACACAAGGGGAAGTTGCCGATTTTGGGCCTCTCAGCCAGCGAAATTCTGCGTCAAATATACGGTGCCACAGTGCTGTGCGTCCTGATCAACCGAGGCCGCAGACCCCATCATGCGCACATTCCGGTTCAGAATATTACGGCGGTGACCCGATGAGGCCATCCAATAGGCCACGGCCGATTTCGCCAGGCTGTGATAGCTGTGCGCGGGCAGCGGTGCGCCATTTGTCGTGGTGAACTGACAGGTGCCACGCGTCAAAAAAGTGCGTCCGTCGATCTGGTAATAATGCAGCATACCGATGTTTTCGCCGCCCTCGCGAAAGCTGACCCCGGACCGTTTCATCCGTTGTTTCAACGACGAACGCCCTACCACGTTGGATTTGTGTGACACGGTGCCAGCCCGCGCCATCCAGCGGCTGTGGCCTTCGGCGGTGGACCGCAGGCGCGGTTCTGCCTTCAGGGCGCGCAACCCGTGACGACAACGTTCATAGTTGACCTCGATCAGAATGGCAGCGTCCAGCAGCGGCTGGTTGATCCGCCCTTGCGGCACCACAGCATTGGCCCCGGACACAGTTGCGCGCGAACAGCCCGCCGTGGCGGTGGCTGCCGAAAGGATCAAGGCGCCCAAGCTCAGCGCGATGGCGGATTTCAACTGTCGTTTCATGTGTCGTGTGTCCCGTTTGCTTCTCTGTCGACCGTTAGAGCATGCAAATTGGGCGAGGTTTTGGCAGATTATGCCCGTTTTGGAAACACTTCGTTGACAGGATCGGCGGTATACCGCATCCCGGTAATAACCACGCAAGCGAAAGCAAAAAACGACGAGGGCAGTGACATGAAGATTGCGATGATCGGAACCGGGTATGTAGGTCTGGTCTCCGGGGTGTGTTTCTCGGATTTTGGGCACGAGGTCGTCTGTGTCGACAAGGACCCGGCCAAAATCGAGATGCTGGAACGGGGCGAGCTACCGATCTATGAGCCGGGGCTGGATGAGCTGCTGGCCAAGAACGTCACCGCTGGCCGTCTGAGTTTCACGGGCGATCTGGCCAGTGCCGTGAAGGATGCCGAGGCGGTGTTCATTGCTGTGGGCACGCCAACCCGGCGCGGTGATGGTCACGCGGACCTGACCTATGTCTATGCCGCCGCCGAGGAAATCGCCGGATCGCTGGATGGCTATACGGTTGTGGTCACGAAATCGACGGTGCCGGTGGGCACCAACCGCAAGGTGAAACAGATCATCAACAAGACGCGCCCGGATGCGGATTTCGACGTCGCCTCGAACCCGGAATTCCTGCGCGAGGGCGCGGCGATTGACGATTTCATGCGCCCCGACCGGGTCGTGATCGGGGTGCAGAACGACAGGGCGTCTGACGTGATGAACGACATCTATCGCCCGCTTTTTCTGCGCGATTTCCCGGTTGTGACAACCGATCTTGAATCAGCGGAGATGATCAAATACGCCGCCAACGCTTTTCTGGCGACCAAGATCACCTTTATCAATGAAATCGCGGCCCTGTGTGAACGGGTCGGCGCGGACATTAAACAAGTGTCCAAGGGCATGGGGCTGGACGGGCGTATCGGCAACAAGTTCTTGCATGCTGGCCCCGGCTATGGCGGCAGCTGTTTTCCCAAGGACACGCTGGCCCTGGCGCGGATCGGCCAAGACCACAGCCTGCCGATGCAGATCACTGAAACGGTGATCAAAGTGAATGACGAAATGAAACGGCGCATGACCGACAAGATCCTGGACCTGTGCGACGGCAGCGTGAATGGCAAGGTCATCGCGGTGCTGGGTGTGACGTTCAAGCCGAACACGGATGACATGCGCGACGCGCCGTCCCTGACGATCATTCCCGCCTTGGTCGGCGGTGGCGCCAAGGTGCGTGTGGTTGATCCGCAAGGTTTGGCTGAAGGCGAGGCCTTGTTGCCCGGCGTGCAGTGGCACGATGATGCTTACAAGGCGGCGCAGAACGCAGATGCGGTCGTGATCCTGACCGAATGGAATGAATTCCGCGCGCTGGATCTGAAACGTCTGGCCAAACGCATGGCAACGCCGCGCTTGGCCGATCTGCGCAATATCTATGCGCCCAAAGATGCCAAACGCGCGGGGTTCGAGGTCTATACCGGCATCGGCCGCGTCGGATTTTCGTTGACCGAAGAAGACTGAGGCCCGCGGCCCCCGTGCAAACCAGCGCCCGGGCTGTTAGGGCTGGGGGCGGAATAAGGAAGGCCCGTGGTTCAACGACTTGGCAATATTTTCAAGCGCTTTGCCGATCTGCATTTTCGCGTGCAGGGGCGGGGGTTTGACCTGTTGGACGATGCGGGTGTTCAACTGGGTCATGTCGAACACATCACCTGGACCACGCGCGGCGTGTGGTTGGATGGCTGGGTGCGGGCCGACCGGATCACGTTGACCTGTGATCAGGCCGCCAGCAGCACCGCGCCGGATCGCGCCCGCCCGGATGTGGACGTGGCCCAGGGGCTGACGCTGGTCGACGCGCCGCCGACTGGATTTTCGCTGCGCCATCATGGCCGGGGGCGTGATCTTTCGATCAATCTGGAACGCGCCGAGGGGCTGGTGAATATCACCGTGCCTCACCCTGCGTTGGGAAAAACCACACGGGCCTGGGCACAGGTCGCCGGGCGGTTTTTGCGGGCCGTCGGGCGCGCAACGCCGCTTGCGCTGCGCTATGGTCTGTCGCGTGACCCTAACTTGCGCGCGCCGTTGAAGCGGGCGTTGCACCTGGACGATATCGACACGGCGCATGTCCTGGACCCTGAGCTGTTTGCGGATGTGCCCGCGCCAGCGTTGGAGGCCAAGATCACCATCATCCTGCCAGTTTACAATGCGTTTGATCTGTTGCCGGATGTCCTGCACCGTGCCCTGACGCATACCGACCTGCCATTCCGCCTGATTGTGGTCGAAGATGCCTCGCCTGACCCAAAGGTGCGCCCGTTTCTGCGTCAGGTCGTGGCCGATAGCGAGGCCGAAATTGAGCTGATCGAAAACGCTGAGAACCTGGGTTTTATCGGCAGTGTGAACCGTGCCTTTGCGCGGGCTCTGGAACATGGCGATCACGTACTTCTGTTGAATTCGGACGCCTTCCTGCCGCAGGGCTGGGCCAGCCGTCTGTTTGCGCCGATCCTGGCGGACGTCAGTGTTGCCAGCGCCACGCCCATGTCCAACGATGCCGAAATCTTCTCGGCCCCCGTGATCTGTCAGCGCCAAGATCTGGCACCGGGGGTTGGGGATGCGATTGACGCACAGGCGCAACGGTTGAACGGTGCGATCCTGCCCGACCTGCCCACCGGCGTCGGGTTTTGCATGGCGATCAACATTGCCTTTCTGCGCCAGGTGCCCGCGTTCGACACCGCATTCGGGCGCGGTTATGGCGAAGAGGTCGACTGGTGCCAAAAGACCCGCGCGCTGGGCGGGCGGCACCTGGGCCTGCCCAGCCTGTTCGTTGAACATCGCGGCGGGGCCAGTTTTGGTAGCGAAGACAAGCTGCGCCTAATCCAGGCCAACAACCGTATCGTGGCCAGCCGATACCCGACCTATGACCGCGAGGTTCAGGCGGTGATCCAGACTGATCCGTTGATCTCGGCCCGTCTGACGCTGGGTCTGGCATGGCTGGGGGCGACCGCGGTGGACCCTGTGCCGATCTATCTGGCGCATTTCATCGGAGGCGGGGCGGAAACCTGGCTTCAACGGCGCCTGTCCGACGATCTGGCGGCGGGCCCCGGTGCGGTCGTGCTGCGCATTGGCGGGCCCAGCCGGTGGCGGGTTGAACTGGTGACGGACACGGGGTGCACCACGGGGCAATGCGATGACTTGGCGCTGGTCGAACGCCTGTTGCAGCCTTTGACCCGGCGACGGGTCAGTTACTCCTGTGGTGTCGGGGATCGTGACCCGGTTGCCTTGCCGGGGCTGTTGCTGTCCCTGCTGGGTGCTACGGACAAGCTGGAGGTGTTGATCCACGATTATTACCCGGTCAGCCCGTCCTATACGCTGTTGGATCACGACGATATCTATCGCGGGCCGGTGACGGCGGGGCGTGATGATATTGCACACCAGACCCACCGCCCCGATGGTCGCCCTGTGTCGCTGGCGGATTGGCAGGCGGCCTGGGGTCGTCTGGTGGCGCGTGCCGACCCGTTGGTCGTGTTCAGTCAGGCCAGCGCGGACATCGTCACGGCGACCTATCCCGATGCGAAACCAATCCTGCGCCCGCATGAGGTTGGAGTCAGCTTTGCCCCGGTTTCCCCTGATGCCAAGACCACCCCGGTGTTGGCGGTGCTGGGCAATCTGAACACACACAAGGGCGCGGGTGTGGTCGCGGCCCTGGCGCGCCAAGTCAAATCGCGCGACCTGCGGCTGGTCGTGATTGGCCGGGTTGATCCGGCGATCACCCTGCCGCCTAGTGTTGTCGTGCACGGTGCCTATGATCCCGCGCAACTGCCCAACCTGATCCGGCGCCATGGCGTGACGCATTGGCTGATACCGTCGATCTGGCCCGAGACGTTTTCCTATACAACACACGAAGCCCTGGCGACGGGCCTGCCGGTACTGGCCTTTGATCTGGGCGGGCAGGGCGAAGCGGTGGCGCGCGCCGCCAATGGCCACCCCGTTAGGCTGATCCCCGACGCCAATCCAGCCACGGCGGTGCTGGACAAGCTGGCCCGGCTTGGCCACTCTGCATCTGGTTGAGTATTGCTGCCCGGTTCACTTTGACTTAGGACTTTTCCAGCAAGCCCCACGCATGTGGAACCTCAGGAGGCCCCCTTGCCCGATATGCCCAAACGCTCTGGCTTTGTGAATCAGATCGAAGAGATGCGCAAACAGGCGCAGTCGCAGCAGGACCTGTTGCGCGACGTGACCGATGCCTGTTGGCACCTGCCGGACGAGGACATGCCGCCGATCGGCCATATCAACATCATCGGCAGCGATTCGGTTGGGCATTTCAAAGGCGCGATGACCAGCTTTTTTGCTGAATTTGCCACCCGGTTCAAATTGACCCCCGCGTCGCGCATTCTGGATATCGGGTCGGGCTGCGGCCGCCTGGCGATCCCGTTCTCTCTGTTTCTGAACGACGATGGGCGGTATTATGGCGTGGATGTATGGAAGGATGGCATCGACTGGTGCGCGGGCACGCTCAGCCCGGCCAACCCGTCGCTCAGCTTTCATCACATGGAAGCGGCGAACAACTATTACGCCGACGCCTATGATCCCAGCGTTCAGAATGATTACACCCTTGGCTTCATCCCCGAAAAGGGGTTGGATTTCGCCTTTGCGATTTCGGTGTTCACCCATCTGACCCCGAAGGACAGCCAGGATTACCTGACGGAACTGGGCCGCACGCTGGATGACGATGGCGCGGCCTATCTGACCTGTTTCATCATCGACGATTTCTTTTTCAAGCATGTGGAAACCACCGGCATGCACCGTGCGGTAAAGCAGGTCGAAGACGGGTTTTATCAGGCCTATGAGGGGCAGGATTTCTTCGGTGGCTATACCCGCCGCAAATGGGAGGCGATGCTGGCCGAGGCCGGTTTGCGCACCATTTCGCATGAGGTCGGATCCTGGGCCTCGAAGCCCGGCGCGCGGGTCTATCAGGACATGTTCATCGTGATGCGGACCAAGGGCTGATGTCACAAGCGGGGCATCCTTACCCGGATTTCCTGATCGTCGGGATGATGAAGGCGGGCACGACTTCGATCCATCGGCATTTGGCGGATCACCCTATGGTCGTCGCGCCGATTGAAAAGGAATTGCACCATTTTACCCGGGATTTCGGTGCGCGCGTACCGGGCGCCGCCTGGGGGCTGGAATATGGCGAACAGCTGGGGCTTGAGGGCTGTGTGCCACGCCCGGGAGTTCTGACCGGCGAAGCCTCGCCCAGCTATATCGCGGTGCCTGATCGGCTGTTTGCCTTCAACCCCGATTGCAAAATCATCATTGCCCTGCGCGACCCGGTTGATCGCGCGATATCGCAACTGCGCCAGTACCAGGCGCACGGGTTCCGCACCGCTCAGCAGGGGTTCGAGGCCCAGTTCGACGCGGCCCAAGACCTTGCGCAATTGGACGCGGTCATCGACAGCACCTATCTGCCGCGGCTTGCGCGGTTCCTGGAGTTGTTTCCTCATGACCAGATCGCTCTGGTCAGTTTCGAAGCCTTCGCGCGCGACCCGCAATTGGTCATGAACCGCCTGTTTCGCTGGCTTGGTCTGGACGTAAAGCTGATCACAAAAGAGTTTCGTGGCGCCAAGACCGAGGCCCAGTATGACGAGAGCGCGATCCGCGCGCGGCTGGAAACCCATTTTACCCCCATGCGCGGGCAGGTTGGGCGGGCGATTGCCGACACGGATGTGTTTTTGGTCCCCAATGATGCGTCCGAATTCAACAATTATTAGCAAATTTGATAGATCCTGACCGTGAGACCCCTGCGCCCTACGGTCGCCAGTGAATTTCCACTGTTCTTGCAATGGATTGGCGTTTTGGGCATAGGTTTTACAAGGGATCGGCCCGCCAGAACGGCAGGGCCTTTGGAAGGCAGTTGATGGTATGAATGCGCCCGTCACCACGTTTCACCGCTTCGATGATATCGAAGCCCGCCTGACCGACGCGCCGGACCGCGCGGCGCTGTATCGCGACGCAGGATTTGCGGCGCGATTGGGTGATCGTCTGGACCAGTTGTTGGAGCGCCCAGGCATGGTCCTGTCGCTGGATGTGTTCGACACCCTTCTGCTGCGTGACAATTCGTCCGAAGTGACGCGGTTTTGCGAATTCGGCGCGGCCATGGCGGCGCTGGCAGGTGGTGATGTCTCGGCCGATCAGGCCTTTTTGGCCCGCCTTTTGGGAACGCAGGCGACATACCGGGCAACCACGGCTGTTGATGGTTGTCGCGAAGGATCGCTGTCCGAAATACACCGCACGGCCAGTCGCCTGTTGGTTGGCGGGGATCACTTGGCTGATGCGTTCCTTCAGGCCGAACTGGACGCCGAACAGCCACGTCTGTCGTTGAACCCGCTATTGGTCAGCTATGTCGCCGATTTTAAATCGCGCGGCGGGCGGGTGGTGCTGGTGTCCGATATGTATATGCACAGGGCCCAGATCCGACAGCTGTTGGATGGCTGTGGTTTTGACATGGGGCTGGTTGATCTGCTGATCTCTTCGGCGGACACCAAAGTGTCCAAGGGATCAGGCGGGATTTTCCCGCTGGTTGAACAGGCGCTGGGCGCGGCCCCCCGCGATTTCGTACATCTGGGTGACAGTTTTCGCGGCGATGTGCGTGGGGCACGCATGCGCGGTTGGACGGCGCAGTTTCTGCCCTTGTCACGTGCGGATATTGCGGCGCGCCAGGCTGACCATGTGGCGACAATGCGCGCGCTGCGCGACCGCCTTGGGTTTGTTCCAACAATTGCCATGCCGGGTTGAAGGTAGAATAAGACGATGATGAGCCGCCACGACATAGCCACCGCCTCCAGCCCCGATGGTGCGCCCTCGGCCCTGACCGGGGAAATCGGTCGCGAGGTCATGGGCCCCGTGGTCCATCGCTGGATGTTGGCGCTGCATCAGCATATTTGTCAGCTGGATGACGGCGACACCGCCTTTCTGTTCTGCGCCCGCGCTGGGCTGCGTCTGAAACGTCTGTACGAGCTGTTTTTGGACGGCCAACCCCAGGCCCATCGCGCGACGCTGGACATGTTCTGGATCTCGCGGGTCAGCATTTGCAAGGGCACATTTAGTCGCCAGCCGGACCTGGCCAGTGACCTTTTTGCACGTGAATATCATCGCGAAAACATGGCCGACCTGGTGCGTGGCTTGTTGCGACATCAGCCCGACCGCCTGCGGGGCCTGCCGCTTGCGGATCTGCCAGCCGGGGGTGGTTTTCCCAGCTGGATTGGCACGAATGCCCCAGCGGCCAAGGCGCTGCGGAGCTATTTGCGCGATTGCGGTGGGGCGATGGACGATTATTTGTCCAAGGTCACGCGCGGCTGCAAACGGGTGGTTCTGATCGACAGCGGTTGGCAAGGCACGGCGCAATCCCTATTGGCCCGCGCCTATCCTGATACGACCTGGATGGGGCTGTATTTTGGGCGCATGCTGGGCCCGCACCACGACCCACGTATTACATCGGATGTGGTCGGCCTGATGTTTGAACGCAACACGTTTGACCCGTCCGTGCCGGCCAGCGCCGTGACCGCGCACCACCACGTGATTGAAACGCTGCTGGAACCCAACGGCCCGTCAATTGAGGACCTGCCAGCGGGTGATTTCGCAGCAACTGCACAGGGGTTGATTGAGGCGAACCTTGCCGCAGGAACCGACGCGATCCAGGATGCGCTGTGGCTGGAGGTTGAACAATACATAACCACCCATGCCGTCCTGCCGCTGGATCAGGTCATGACCCGCGCGCAGCCAGCAGTGCAGGAACTGTCGCGCCTGTTGATCACGCCAACGCGGCACGAAGCCTTGGCGCTGGTCGGCAAGGACCGGTCAGCTGATTTCGGCAAATCTCTGGAGGTGCCCGTGCTGGTCAATCCGGCTGACCCCGCGCTGCCGACCTTGGCTGATCGCATGGCCGAGGCCTTGTGGAAACCCGGCCAGATGGCTTTGGAACAGGACGGCCCACAGGCCCGCGACGCACAGTTGCGCAGTGTTGGGCAGGACCCGGACAAGGCCTCGCAGCCAGAGGACGATCCGTTGGCCACACCAACAGATGGCCCATTGGTGGCGATCATCACCCGCACCAAGAACCGCCCAGTTCTGTTGAAACGCGCGGCCGAAAGTGTCGCTGCGCAGAGCTATCGCAATTACCTTTGGGTGGTCGTGAACGACGGTGGCGATCGGGCGGACGTCGAAGAGGTAATCCAAGCCTGCGGCGTCGATCCGCGTCTGGTGCGCCTGGTGTCCAACGCCGAAAGTCTGGGGATGGAGGCGGCATCAAATGCCGGGATCAACGCGGTCGACAGCGATATGATCGTGATCCACGACGATGATGACAGCTGGGCGCCCGATTTCCTGTCCAAGACTGTTGGCTATCTGGTCAGCCCCGCCGGGCAGCGATACGGCGGTGTGATCACCAAAAGCGTTTATGTGTCCGAGGAAATCCTGGGCGATGAGGTGGTGATCCACAATCAGCGCCCCTATCAGGATTGGGTGCGCAATGTTGAATTTGCGGAAATGGCCTGTGGCAATTTCTTTCCACCCATCGCCTTTCTGTTCCGTCGTGCGATCTATGACATGGTGGGGGGCTATAACGAAAGCCTGCCGGTATTGGGGGATTGGTGCTTTAATTTGGAATTCCTGCTGCACGCCGATATCGGCATGGTTCATGAACCGCTGGCCTATTATCACCACCGGGATCGTGAGACCGGGAAATCTGGGCTTTATGCCAATTCGGTGATTGGCGGGCATTCGAAACACGTCGAATTTGCTGCGGTGGTGCGCAATGAACTCCTGCGCCGTCACTCCAACAACAATGTCGCCGCGTTGGTCTTGGCGATGGGGTATATGAACGCCGACACGCGGGGACGGTTGAATAACCTGACCACAGGTGGCGGTGGGCGCGGTGCCGCCCATCAGGTTGCCGGAGGGGAGGACGGCGAGCGTCTGTTCCTACTGGCTCAGGCGAATTACGAACTGGCCCGACGACCGTTGCATGGCCTGGTGCGCCGCGCAAAACCGCTGCCCTCCGATGCCAGTTGGCCTGAGATCACCGATCTGTTCAAGCGTCTGCGCGTGCCGATGCCCGTGCCCGACAGCTTTGACGAGGTCGGATACCTGGCGCGCAACGAAGACGTCGCGCGCGCAGTTGCCAAGGGTGATCAACCCTCGGGGTTTGAACATTATGCCCGCCATGGTCGCGCCGAAGGGCGGCCCAGGGCAGACGACTGATCGCCCCATCAGATCACGTAAATGCTGCCATCAAGCGAAGCGATGTCGGTGACCCCTTGAATGGTTGCCGTATTGCCGCCACCAAAATCAAAGACGACACTGTTGCCGACGACCGTAGCATATTCCAGGATGTCTGTGGTGGATTTGGGTCCACCGCCCCACAGGTCATCATCAAACATCAGTTTGTCGTATTCCGATGCGTCGAAGTCCGTGGCGATATCGTGCCCGCCGCCGTGGAACACGAACTTGTCGGCGCCAGCGCCGCCCGTCAGCGTGTCATTCCCCGCGCCGCCGTGCAGGAAGTCATTGTAATCACCGCTTCCGCCAACCAGCACATCGTCACCGCCGCCGCCATACAGGATGTCGTGTCCGGCCAGGCCATAGACCTCGTCGCTGCCCCAGCCTCCGGAAATCACGTTCTTTCCCGCGTCGCCAGTCAGGGTGTCGTCCCACCATGATCCCCAGAGGTTTTCAATCGAATCGAACGTGTCACCTGCCGCGCCACCGGTGGCTGCGCCGGTTGTCAGGTTGACCTGAACCGGGCCCGACAGGATGTCGGAATAACAGGCCGTGTCATTGCCGCTACCGCCGTCATAGTGGTTCGACCCTGTGCCGCCCAGCATCCAGTCGTTGCCATTGCCGCCCTCCAGCGTGTCATCGCCGTCGCCGCCATACATCAGGTCTTTGCCGTCACCCCAACCACCGCGCAGCGTGTCATCGCCGTCGCCGCCATAGATCGTGTCGTTGCCCTCGCGCCCGTCCAGCACGTCGTTGCCGTCCGAACCGTCCAGCACGTTCACGCCGCTGTCGCCGACAATCGTGTCATTGCCGGATGACCCAATGACGTTTTCGACGTTGGATACCTCATCCCCCCAGGCGCCGCCCCAGGTTGTACCGGCGGCCAGGTTGATGCCCATTGCGCCCAGCGGGTCGGTTTCATAGCTGACCGTGTCGATGCCGTCGCCGCCGTCGATCACATCCAGCCCGGCGTCGCCCGACAGGATGTCGTTTCCGTCGCCGCCGTACAGGGCGTCGTCATACGAGCCCCAGCCACCGCGCAATATGTCATCGCCCGCGCCGCCATACAGAATGTCTGCGCCCTGACGTCCGTCCAGAATGTCATCGCCGCCGTCCCCTGTAAGGGTGTTGGCCTCAGCACTGCCGGTGATGTTGTCACTGTGATCGGTGCCGGTGACATTTTCGATCGAAATCAGCGTGTCGCCATCGGCAGACCCCCAGGTCGCACCGGTGTCCAACACCAGGCCCATACCCGTTGTTTCGTCCTTGTAGGTGACCGTGTCATTCCCGCCGCCACCGTTCAGGATGTCGCTGCCTTCGCCGCCGTTCAACGTGTCGACCCCGAACCCCCCTTCCAGGATATCATTGCCATCACGCCCCTCCAGGATGTCGCTGCCAGCGCCACCGTTCAACGTGTTGCGGCCATTGTTGCCGATCAGCGTGTCGGCATGGGCCGATCCGATCAGGTTTTCGATGGCAACCAAGGTGTCGCCGGCGGCGCCATCCCAGCCGCTGCCGCTGAGCAGCGAGACCCCGACGCCTGCGTAAGCGTTGGTGTAAACCGCCGTATCGGTGCCGCTGCCACCATCAAGGTGGTCGCCGCCCTCACTGCCTTCCAGCATGTCCGCCCCGCCCAGGCCATAGAGCGTATCATCGCCCAGGTTCCCGTTCAGAGTATCCGCGCCCGAGGTGCCCTGCACCTCAAGCGGCATATAGTCATAGACCACGGGCGGGCGATCCAGCGTCAGAATGGACGAGGTCGGAAAGTCGTCTGCGGTCAAAGGGGCGCCATCGGCTGAATGGATTTCGATCACCTCGCCGCGAAATTCGATCCGACAGCCATAACTGGTCGGGATGATGGTCAGTTGTGACGTGGTATAGAGGAAGTTGAACGCCGTCAGATCCAGGCTGTCGCGGGCCGGGTCATAGTCGTGGATCACGTCCAGTGCCCCATCTGCCGTCAGCACGAAGATGTCATTGCCGCTGCCGCCGGTCATCTGGTCACTGCCGCTGCCATCGGACAGGATGTCGTTGCCGCCGCTGCCGTTGAGAATATCATCGCCGCCGCCACCGGCCAGCATGTCATCCGCCGCGCCGCCGGTTATCGTGTCTGCGGTGCTGCTACCGTTCAGCGTCTGGCCGATGTTGCCCGTGTCAAAAGACAGCTGGGTAATGCCTGCTTCACTTTCGCTGGCGGCATAGACCTGAATTGTGCCATCCACGGCCTCGGCGGCCAGGGCCGATACATTCTGAAGCGCGGTGTCCATGGTGTCTGCGACCGAGGCCAGCAGCACCAGTTGGCCGCTTGGCAAAACGGTAAAGATCGAGATGCCGTCATCCGCCCCGCCGGCCAGTACATAAGTGCGACCATCGACCGCGACGACCTCAAGTTCAGCGACATTGTCGAACCGGGTGTTCAGATTGTCGATGATGTGGTCGACCGGGCTCAGGGTGCCGTCCGACTGGATCTTCATCACGGTCAGCGAAGAGCTGCCAGCCGCAGCGACCACGACAAAGCATTCCCCAGCCACTTCGAAGCATTCGATCGCCGTGGGGTCCGCAATGCCAACCCCATCTGCGGCGCCCAGAACGTCGACAAATGTCGGCGTGCCGTTTGCGTCCAGGATGTAACTGCTGACCCCTTGGTGCAGGTTCGATGCGGCCAGCAGAAAGGTCTGCCCGCCGGTTTCAATGGTGGCAAATGCGACGATGTCGATGCCATCAGGCAGCTCGGCAGACTGGCTTTGATCACTGCGGATTTGCAGCTGACGGTTGTCCATTGCCTCATAGTGAGACAGGCCCGATGTGCCAACGCTCGCGGCATAGACATAAGTCGCGCCGTTCACGGTGACGGTGGTCAGCGTGTTCATCTGACCACCCGCGCCGCTGCCGGACCAGTTCATGGCACTTGCGGATTGAAAGTCGTCCCCGCCCGCCAAGGCGTGGCCTGTCAACGAACTGTCCATTGATCCATAGCTGACGAAATACGTCGTGCTGCCCGACGCGACCAGGGCAATGCTGGCGTCCCCGGACTGAAGCTGAGCGGTGGTATAAGCGATCTGGTCGACCACTTGTGCCGACCCGCTGCCTGACAGGCGAAATGCTGTCGCGCCACCTTCGGATCCGGTGGTGGCATACATATACGCCGTGCCGCCGTCCCAGGAAATTTCCATGTCCGTCACGCCGGACACATGGTTCAGTCCTGCCCCATTATGGGTTGTTACGTGTGTAAAACTGGCCACCCCGGCACCCTTTCCCTTACAATCACCCATGCAAACCAGGACACCCCGCCTTGTTTGCAGGTCCAAGAATGCTGCGAAATCGTTAACGGCAGCTTTTGTGAATAAGGTTAGAAAAGGGCGGTTTGTTACAATGCGAANNTGTTTGCGCGAATTGTTTGCCTGAGGTTTGCCTGTGGACTGAGGATTGAAGGCGCCGAGGTATACTGGGACATACTGGGGCGGAAATCTGCCATTTGACTGGCCCTGTTCTTTTCATGGTGCCCTGAAAACCTTACACCACCCTCAGAAATTCTTGCCGCTCAGGAGGCGCGAATGCACGCATTGTTATCGCTTGTTTGCACGTTCTTCATGATTGCGGCGCAATCTGCGAGCGCCATGTCAACTCTGCCGAATCCCTCTGTTGCCCTTGAATGTGGCGATGCCTCCGCTCCCCTGTGCGCGGCGCTGGAACAGGCGGTGTCGGATCGCTTTCCCGAAAGGGTGGCAAGCGGCGTAGCGGATGCGTCTGGCCTGCGTCTGGCGTGGATGTCCGAAGGCAGCGGGACGACCGGCGTTCGCGGCTATCTGACGTGGAAATACGGGACCAGATCGGGGCGCGGCGACAGTGCGGGCATGGTTGTCTCTGACCGCCCGGGCGGGATGCCAGAAAATGGCCTATTGCGGTTCGCAACAAGCCTTGTCAACGCCTTAGAATTGCCCGAATGAATTGTACCATATAGGCAAACGAGATTGAGTAGGATTAGAATATGTGTCTGAATTGCGTCGCCGACAAGCTTTACAAAGCCGATGATATCGCTGCGTCCAGCAGCATCGCGTCGGCCGCATTGCCCACGTATTCGATGGACCAGATCGCGGATTACCTGACCGACGGATATTGGGCGGACCAGGGTTGGTCCAGCTTCAAGTTTAATGTTTCGACGGGGGGCACGCTGTATTTCAACGTGTCGAATCTGAGCGCGGACGGCAAATTTTTTGCCCGTGCCGCAATGGAGTCCTGGGCGAACGCGACCGGCATTAATTTCGTGGAAACCAACAATGCTGGCCTGGCGGACATCGCGTTCGAGAACACGGATCAAAGCGGCGCCTATTCGACATCGACCTATTCGGGTGGCTATATCATTCAGTCCACCGTGAATATTCCGTCCTGGTGGTATTCGGGCGACGAAGGCGAGTTGGACAACTATTCCTTCCAGACCTATATCCACGAAGTCGGCCATGCGATCGGGTTGGGACACTCGGGTAACTATAATGGCAACGCGACCTATGGCATAGACAACGATTACCTGAACGACAGCTGGCAGGCGTCGATCATGTCCTATTTCAGTCAGACGGAAAACACATCGATCAGCGCGACCTATGCTTACGTCGTGACGCCCATGATGGCCGACCATTTGGCGGTGCATTCCCTGTACGGCACGCCGACCAATGTGCATCTGGGCGATACGGTCTATGGCAACAACTCGACCGCGGGCGGGTACATGGACGACCTGGCCGACGCAAGCGTGGCCCACGCGATGACGATCTATGACAACGGTGGCATCGACACGATCGACATGAGCCATTCTGGCGCGACCCAGGTCATCAACCTCGTGGCCGAAGTGGCTTCGAATGTGCGCGGGGCGACGGGCAACCTGTTCATCGCACGCGGAGTCGAGATCGAGAATGCGATTGGTGGCTCGGGCAGCGATACGTTGAACGGCAATGACCTGAACAACGATCTGCGCGGCGGGGCCGGGGCGGATACGTTGAATGGCGGTGATGGCGACGATACGTTGGGCGGTGGCTCGGGTGCGGATGAACTGAACGGTGGTGCCGGTGTCGATACCGCCGACTATGCAGACCAGACCTCAGGTGTCGGGGTGCATTTGGCGGACAACAATGCCTGGGGTTCGGCATCGGGCGACAGTTTCACGTCGATCGAGAATGTGACCGGGACGGACTATGCAGACCAGATCACGGGAACTTCGGGCGCCAATGTTATCGAAGGCGGGGCTGGCAATGACACGCTGGACGGGCGTCAGGGGGCGGATACGCTTCGTGGCGGGGCTGGCAATGACACGCTCAACGGTGGCTGGGGCGCGCAAGATGATATTCTGGACGGCGGCGATGGTGACGACATCCTGAATGGCGACGCTGGCAATGACACGCTGATCGGTGGTCTGGGCGGCGACACCTATAATGGTGGCGACGGTTTGGACACGGCGGATTTCCGTGATGTCGACGGCGGCGGGGTCGGGGTGAATCTGATCGCCGGCAACGGCTGGGGTAAAGCCGCTGGCGACTCGTTCAACTCGGTCGAAAATATCTGGGGCTCGCTCTATAACGACAAGATCGTCGGCACCAATGACCGCAACGTCCTGATCGGCGGCGGCGGCCATGACAATGTGGACGCGCGTGGCGGCAATGACGTGCTGTACGGCGGCTGGGGCCACGATGTGCTGGATGGCGGCGCGGGCAACGATTACCTGAACGGTGGCCACTATAACGACACCTATACCGGCGGCGACGGGGCGGATACGTTCGTGTTCAACCAGCACGAGGACGTGATTACGGACTATGACGCTGACGAGGGCGACCGGTTGCAGTTTGACGACGCGCTTTGGGGCGGCGGCGCAAAAACCGACGCCGAGCTGTTGGCCTATGCGACCGTGGCCGGGGGCGACATCGTGTTCGACTTTGGCTATGGCCACACGCTGACGCTGGAAGGCACGACCGATCTTGACGCCCTGAACGGGCAGATGCAGATCTACTAAGTGCAACCGCAGCCTGTGCTTGCACAGGCTGCCACGCCCAACCGACAGACGGGCCGCAAGGCCCAAGGGCGGGCGGGAGCG
>DFBF01000148.1 GCA_002367285.1 Rhodobacteraceae bacterium UBA3087
GAGGTCGAGGGGCGCATGCGAATGCGCTTGCCGATCTCGCGACAGGATATGGCGGATATGCTGGGGGTTCAGCCCGAAACGCTGTCGCGCCTGTTGAAACGGCTTGAGGACGAAGACGGGTTGCGCTGTTCCGGGCGCACCGTCGAAATGCCGATACGCGCGGCGGTGGCTGCGGAATGAAGACCACGGCGGATCAGATGCGCGCCTGGCGCGGGCCTGCGGTTCTGACCTTTGGGTTCCGGCCGTTTTTTCTGGGCGGGGCCATCTGGGCCGGGTTGGCCATGACATTGTGGGTCGCGATGCTGGCTGGCGTGCTGGATCTGCCGACGGCGTTTGATCCGACCTCGTGGCACGCACATGAATTCCTGTATGGATATCTGGGCGCGGCGGCGGCAGGGTTTCTGTTGACGGCCGTGCCGAACTGGACCGGGCAACTGCCGGTCGTCGGCTGGCGTTTGGGCGGATTGGCTGCGTTGTGGCTGTTGGGGCGGATCGTCGTGACTTTTGGTGGTGGCTTGCCCGCCCTGATTGTTGCCCTGATTGACCTGTCCTTTTACCTGGCCCTGATCGCTGTGCTGGCGCGCGAGATCATTCGCGGCAAGAACTGGCGCAATCTGGTTGTGGTGCTGATGCTGGGCGTGATGACCCTGGGCAATGCTTTGTTTCACTGGGACGGTGCGGGTGCAGGATATGGCGCAGGCGGCGCCGGGCTGCGTCTGGGCCTTGGTGCCGGGATCATGATGATTGGCGTGATCGGTGGGCGCATTGTGCCGTCGTTTACGCGCAACTGGTTGGTACGGCGGGGCGACGGCGTGTTGCCGGTGCCACCGATGCAACGGTTTGACAAGGCGGCGTTGCTGATGCTGGCCATGGCTTTGTTGGCCTGGGTGATCGTGCCCAAGGCTTTGCCGACCGGTCTGGGGTTGCTCGTGGTTGGGGTGTTGCACCTGATCCGCCTGTCGCGCTGGGCTGGGCATCGCACCGGGGCTGAGCCGTTGGTTTGGGTGCTACATGTCGGATATTTGTTCGTGCCGCTGGGCGCATTGGCGGTGGGCGTGGCTGTGCTGTGGCCCGGCACGTCGGGCACGGCGGCGGCGCAACACCTGTGGATGGCCGGTGGGGTCGGGCTGATGACCCTGGCTGTGATGACCCGCGCCACATTGGGCCATACAGGACAGCCGCTGACCGCCGGACGGGGTACGGTGGGGATCTATCTGTTGCTGATCGCAGCTGTCGTTTTGCGGGTGGTGGCCGGTGGCCTTCCAGACATCGCAGGCGGATTGCATACGCTGGCGGGTCTGTCCTGGGTCGCCGCCTTTTCCACCTTTGTTGTGATCTATGGTCCGCTGCTGATGCGGCCACGTCGCGGCAGGGCAGTTTGACGCAGATCAAAGAGAGGCTCTTTCTTTGTCCGTATAAGCCGAGTAATTTGGTCGGAAATCCCCGAATCCCGTGAAAAGGGTCGAACATGACGCAGAAAATGAAAGAGCTGGAAGTGGGCGATCGTGCCCAGGTTACCGGTTTCAGCGGTGGATCGCCTGCGTATCGCCGCAAACTGCTGTCCATGGGTCTGACCCTGGGGGCCGAGTTTATCGTCAACCGCACCGCACCTTTGGGCGATCCGGTTGAAATTCGGGTTCGCGGCTATTCCCTGAGCCTGCGCAAACACGAGGCCGAAGCCCTGGATGTCTGCCGGATCTGACCATGCCCCGCCAACAGCCTGACCTGACCATCGCAATCGCGGGCAACCCGAATTGCGGCAAGACGACCTTGTTCAACGCATTGACGGGCACCCATCAGCAGGTGGGCAACTGGCCCGGAGTGACGGTCGAACAGAAGATCGGTGATTTCACCCATAAGGGGCAAAAGATCGAACTGGTCGATCTGCCCGGTGTCTATTCCTTGTCGGTTGTGGGTGGGTCTGTTTCGCTGGACGAACGGTTGGCGCGCGATTTCATCCTGACCGAACAGCCCGACCTTGTGGTCAATGTGGTCGATGCGTCGAACCTGGAACGCAACCTGTATTTGACGGTGCAATTGCTGGAAATGGGCACGCCGCTGGTTGTGGCGCTGAACATGATGGACATCGCCAAATCGCGCCGGATTGCGATTGATGTTGGTGCGCTGTCAGTACGGCTGGGCTGCCCGGTCGTGGAAATGGTGGCGGCGGACAACCGTGGGCTCGAAGCGCTGCGCGACCAGATGGTCGATGCCGCCAAGGCGCATGTCCATACCCCCGAAGGACAGAATTTCCCCCTGGCAGTCGAGGCCGCGCTGGAGGCGCTGCGCCCTTCGATCGCCGCGTCGCTTGAGGTCGGGGACCCCCGTTGGTTGGCGATCAAACACCTTGAGGGGGATGAGCTGTGCCCGGCGATGACCGACCCCGGCGTGGTCGCCAAGGCCACCGAAATCCGCACTGCGCTCGAGGCCGAAACCGGCCTGGAAGCTGATACGCTGATCGCTTGCGGGCGGTATGATCGGGTCGGTTTGCTGGTCGCGGGCACGGTCAACAAGTTGAACGAAGTCGGGCGCACTCTGTCGGATCGGTTGGATCGGTTGATCCTGAACCGGATGCTGGGCATCCCGATTTTTCTGGCCGTCATGTATGTGATGTTCATGTTCACCATCAATATCGGTGGCGCGTTCATCGACTTTTTCGACATCCTGGCGGGCACGGTATTCGTTGATGGAACGGCGACGCTGTTGAATGGCGTGAATGCGCCCGGCTGGTTGGTAACGATCCTGGCCGATGGCGTGGGTGGTGGCATTCAGACCGTGGCCACCTTTATTCCCATCGTCGCCTGTCTGTTCCTGTTCCTGTCAATCCTGGAAGACAGCGGGTACATGGCCCGCGCCGCGTTCGTCATGGACCGTTTCATGCGGATGATCGGGTTGCCGGGCAAAAGTTTCGTGCCGCTGATTGTCGCGTTTGGCTGCAACGTGCCTGCGATCATGGCAACGCGCACGCTGGACAGCCAACGCGACCGCACGCTGACCGTGATGATGGCGCCCTTCATGTCCTGTGGCGCGCGCCTGCCGGTCTATGCGCTGTTTGCCGCCGCGTTTTTTCCCACGGGGGGGCAGAACCTGGTGTTCGGCCTGTATCTGCTGGGGCTGCTGGCGGCGGTCAGCACCGGGCTGTTGTTGAAAGTGACCCTATTGCAGGGCAAGCCGACCCCGTTCGTGATGGAGCTTCCGCCCTATCACCGCCCAACCTTGCGCGGGCTTTCCAGCCGCACCTGGCACCGCCTGCGCGATTTTCTGGCCGAAGCAGGGCAGGTGATTGTCATCATGGTCGCCGTACTGGCCTTTCTGAATTCCTGGGGCACCGATGGCACATTCGGCAATGATGACAGCGACAATTCTGTGCTGTCAGAGATCGGTCGCACCCTGACCCCGGCCTTTGCACCAATGGGGATCGAACAGGATAACTGGCCCGCCACGGTTGGCATCTTTACCGGCATTCTGGCGAAAGAGGCCGTGGTTGGCACGCTGAACACGCTGTATGGCGGGTTGGCGAATGAACCCGAGGGGGACGGGTTTTCCCTGTCTGCCGGGTTTGCTGAAGCCAGTGCCACGATCATCCCCAACCTGCGTGACGCGTTGGGCATGGCGTCCGACCCGCTGGGGCTGGACGTGGGAGCGGTCGCCGACCAAGGCGCCGCCGCCGAAGAACAGGGCGTGAATGCCGCCACATTTGGTGCCATGGCTGCGCGATTTGACGGGCAGATCGGCGCGTTTTCATACCTGTTGATGATCCTGCTCTATATGCCCTGTGTTGCCGCCGTTGGCGCGATCTGGCGCGAAACCGGCTGGAAATGGGCCAGCTTTGCCAGCGCTTGGACCATGGGCCTGGCCTATGGGTCCGCTGTGATGTTTTACCAGGTGGCGACGTTTGCCCGCCACCCCGCCACGGCCAGTTGGTGGATCGGCGGTATTTTGGCGGCCTTGGCCGGGGTTGCATTGATCCTGTGGCAGATCGGTCGAAGGGCCCGCGTCACCCCCGCACCGGAGGCCGGTTGATCATGTCGTTGCTGTTGGACTTGAAAGATTGCGTCAAGGAACGGGGCACGGTCAGCCTGTTGGATTTGTCGTTCCGGTTTCGCCAATCCCCCGAAGCCCTGCGCGGAATGATGGCACATTGGGAACGCAAGGGTTTGGTGCGCCAATTGTCGGATGACGAGGCTTGCGGCAGCTGCGCCAGCGCCTCGCAATGCGGAAGCTGCACTTTGCCCGTTGCCCACGAAACATATGCCTGGGTCGGCGGCTAGCGCCTGTTCTCGTTGGGGTTGAGCCTGTTTTTGCTACCAAATATGGGGTCGGCCTTTTTACAACATCTGCCGGGATCGCCCCCATTTTGTGGTGACTGTCCCTATTCCCCCTAGAAATGGGTGGAAAAAGAAGGTATTGCGCCCATAGAGCAAACAAAGCGGCGATAAAAATAAGCCGCGTATATATTGAGGTAGGCGGTAGCTATGAAGGCGATCGAGTATGTCGTCCGCGACAGCGCTGGTGTATTGCAGCGCGGGACACTTATTGAATCTGGAATTTCTGACACTGTGACGCTCGGTACCGATGGTGCCGTGTCGTTGAACATGTCCAGGGCCAACGTGCAGGAATACCTGCGCGCTGGTGAGAACCTAGAACTGTATCTGGCAGACGGTCGCAAGATCGTGTTGGAGGGCTTTTTCGCCGAAAACGGCGTGCAGGAAAACAAACTGTATCTGAACGAGGACGGCACGCTGATCGAAGCGTCGCTGGATGCCTCGGGGCATGTGCATTTCACCGATGCCGCCGAATGGGGCAAGTGGAGCCATCTGGACGCGCTGGTTTTTCCCGATGACGCAGTCGTTGTGGCAGACGCCGCAACGGGTGTGGTTGAAAACGAAGTCGCGACACAGGGCATTGGCCTTGTTGGCGGCCTGTTGGGCGGCGGCGCAGGGATCGGCCTTGGCCCACTGGGCGTAGGCGCAGGCCTTGTTGGCGGTCTGGTCGGCGGTGGAGGCGGCGGCATTCGTGCCACCGTGGACAATCCTGATGCGACGCTGAAAATCGGTGGCAATGACGACGCCGAAATCACCATCACCGGCACCGCCGAGCCCGGCTCGGAAGTGGTTGTGATGATCGGTGACGAAGAAGTCACCGTGATCTCGAATGATGACGGCGTTTGGACGGCCACCTTTGATGGCACCGATTTCCCGGCTGACGGCGATTATGCCGTGGCTGTGTCTGTGACAGAACCGGACGGCACCGTGGTCGACTTGACCGGGCCGATGGTTCTGATCGACACGATTGCACCGGAGCTGGACATTACCGACGGCACCGACAGTGTCGTGAACGCTGTGGCGCACGAAGATGGCGTGACCATTTCGGGCACCGGCGAAGCGGGGGCGTCGATTTCGGTTGTCATCGAAGGTGTGGAACACACGACGATGGTCACTGAAGGCGGCACCTGGAGGGTGACGTTTGACAG
>DFBF01000253.1 GCA_002367285.1 Rhodobacteraceae bacterium UBA3087
CCGGTTATAGGGACGAAGTCCAGCTCGAAAAGCTCATTTCTACAAGGCAAATTGGTCCGAACCTCAGATGAACAAAAACAAGACAAACGGCAGTGAGGTTCACAAGGTTGAAGGGAATGTGCATGCAAACAAAGCCCTGACCTATGCGCTTGGTCTTCGAAAGGATGAGAGGCCTAACTGGTCGTGTTGCCATATCTGGGGCGTGGATGATGGGTCATATCAATTAGAAAACTCCATAGTGCAGGATCCTCGATTTTTCTCGTGTGTCGGGAATATGGTTTTGTTGCCGACTCCGCTAAAGGCTTTCACTGACGTGATGCCCGACGTGAAGATGCGGCTTCGCGTTTGTGCAACACACTTATACGGCTGGCATTGTGACCATCAGGATATCAAAGGTGTCGCTGCGCAGGTCGTAGGCTGGAAAGACTGGACTGATTACCCGGCCTCTTGGCCAAAGAGGCCTGGATCAAGTAATCCGTTGGGAACTGTTCCTTTCTCAAACAGGATCAAGACGGCTGCGGATCGCCGCAAGAATGCGATACGAAAAGACCTATCTTCAGCAGGCTCCTACTACCCAAAAGAAAAGGTAGAGGCGGCATTGGAATATTGGAAAATCGAACTTTAGGCCGTTTTTTCAATGTTCATTGGAAACCAGAAGGCCCGCATCAAGCAGCGGACCTTCCATCGATGAAACCTGAGAATGCGTGCTAATGATCAAACGCCAGCAGGTTTGGCTGGCTTGGTTCGATGAACCAGCGAGAAATAGGTGTCTGTAAGGTCTGAAAAAATAAAAAGCCCTCAAGTCAAAGACTTNNGGTAGGGATCGAACCTACGACCAATTGATTAACAGTCAACTGCTCTACCGCTGAGCTACGCCGGAACGGTGAGGGGTGATATAGCGATAGGTTTCGGGGGCGTCCAGAGGGATTTTGTGGGTTTTGACAGTTTTTTTCACGGATCCGTTTTTTCGTAAACGGCGGTGAAATCCAGGGGGCCGTGCACCTGTACCAAGCCACGCGCGATCAGGTCGATCAGGTGGGCAAACACGTTGCGTTCGGCGGCGCCAAGCAGGGCTGGGGGCGTGTCGGTATAGATCATCCGCGTCAGGGTCGGGATGTTTTTGGCGGCCCCATCAAGGGCGGCCAGGATGTCGGCCTCGCGTCCCAACCGATGGGTGATCAGCCACTGGATGCGCGCGGCGGGGTCCAGCACCGGGTCGCCATGGCCAGGGTAATAGATCCGGTCATCACGCGCCGCCAGCCTGTGGCACGAGGCCATGAAGGCGGTCAGGTCGCCATCAGGCGGGGACACCAGCGAACTGGCCCAGCCCATGACGTGGTCGGCGGTGAACACGGCGTCCTTCATGGCAAAGCTCAGGTGATTGGCGAAATGACCGGGGGTCCAGATCGCGGTCAGCGCCCAATCATCGCCCTGGATCAGCTGGCCATCGGCGATCACCTGATCGGGAAAAAATTCCGCATCGACGCCTTCGCCGCCCGTGGTCATGCCGCGCGCCACCAGGTCGATCATCACGTCACTGCGCCCGGCCATGGCGTCGCCATAGGCCAGGATCGGGGCACCGGTGGCCTCGGCCAAAGGACGCGCCAGGGGGGAATGGTCCAGATGCGCATGGGTGACCAGGATGTGGCTGACCTGTTCGCCGGGTGCCAACCCGTCCAGGATCGCGCGCAGGTGCGTGTCGTCCGCAGGCCCCGGATCAATCACCGCAACCCGCCCCGTGCCGACCACATAGGTGTTCGTGCCCCAATAGGTCATCGGCGATGGATTGGGCGCAAGGATGCGGCGAATGCCGGGCTCGAGCTGCTCCAACACGCCAACGGGCGGGGCGTCTTTCATCATCGCCGACAGGTCTTTGGCGGGCTGGGCCATGCGATTCTCCTTGTTTTGACCATTGGGGCGGGCCCGCAGCCCATTGGCAAGCGGAACCCTGCGTTCTAGGGTCGGGCCATGTTATTTGCCTGGCTCAAAAAAATCATGCCCCGGGGGCTGTATGGCCGCGCCGCGCTGATCCTGATCGTGCCGGTGGTGTCGATCCAGCTGGTCGTGTCGGTCGCCTTTATCCAACGCCATTTCAACCGCATCACGGTGCAGATGACCGGCGCTGTGGTGATCGAGCTGGACTACCTGACCCGTCAGGTGAACGCCGCGCCGAATATCGATGATGCGCGTGCCGCCATCGCGCCGCTGCTAGAGCCGCTGGCGTTTGAGGTCATGCTGCCGGGCGAGGGGCCCCAGGCCGACAGTCGCCAGTATCGCGACCTGACCGGCAGCCGGGTCATTCGCACCTTGCGCGAGGGCGTGGCGGGGCTGTCCGGTGTCACGCTGGACAGCGGCGAACGCGATGTGATCCTGGGCATTGCCACTGACCACGGCCCGATGCGGGTGCGCTTCAACCGCGAACGGGTGTCGGCCTCGAACCCGCACCAATTGCTGGTTCTGATGCTGGTCACGGGGCTTTTGATGACGGTGATCGCCTATCTGTTCCTGCGCAACCAATTGCGCCCGATCCAGCGTTTGGCCCAGGCCGCCGAGGCCTTCGGCAAGGGGCATGTGGTGCCGTACCGTCTGGCCGGGTCGACCGAAGTGCGCGCGGCGGGCAAGGCGTTTTTGGACATGCGCACGCGGATTGAACGTCAGGTCGAACAGCGCACGCTGATGCTGTCGGGGGTCAGCCACGACCTTCGCACGCCACTGACGCGGATGCGGCTGGAACTGTCGATGCTGGAGGAGGGCGAGGATCGTGCCGCCCTGGAACAGGATGTGACGGACATGGAGCGTCTGGTCGACGAATTCCTGTCCTTTGCCCGATCTGACGCGCTGGAGGGCGAGCCCGAACCGGTCGACCCCGCCGATCTGGCCCGCCGTCTGGCGGACAATGCGCACCGCGCCGGGCAGGTGGTCGAGCTGGGGCCGCTGGCCGATGTCGGCCCCATGCCGATGCGCCCCGTGCCCGTGTCCCGCGCGATTGAAAACCTGCTGGCCAACGCCAATCGCTATGGCCGCCGGGCGCGCCTGTCGGTGGTGACCGGGCGGCGTGACGTGCGGTTCGTGGTCGAAGACGATGGGCCGGGCATCCCCGCTGCCGACCGGGAACAGGCGCTCAAGCCATTCGCCCGACTGGACGCGTCGCGCAACCAGAACCGTGGCCCCGGTGTCGGGCTGGGCCTGGCCATTGCCGACGACATTGCGCGCGGCCATGGCGGGCGTCTGCGGCTGGGCACCAGCGCCGATCTGGGCGGGCTGAAGGTCGAATTTATTCTGGCACAGTGATGGATTGATCCACCGGGGGCGACATGGCGCAAAGCCCGGAGACAGCCCAATGGCACGCAGACCCAGATCACAGCCCGACACCCCGAAACCCGCCACGGCGTTTGTTCAGGCCATGTCACGCGCACTGGACCTGTTGGCCGAGCACGGCGTTGCGGTGGTGCACGAAGATGCGCACAGAGCCATGACCGCCGCGGGCGCAACCCCGGGGCGCGGGGCCAGCCGCCTGCGCCTGCTGCGGATCTGGTGCGCGAGGCCCTGGCCGCCACGCCGAAACAGGTGACCCTGGCTGGCAAGATCGCCGCGCGTGACCTGCATCTGCCGCGCGCCGACCTGGGGTTTGTCATGCGCACGGGCACCGGCGCGCACGGCTTTATCGACCCGGAAACACACGCCTATCGCAACATGGATATGACCGACGTGCCCACCATCGCCGCGCTGGCCAGTGGTCCGGATCAGGTCGGGTTCATTGCCCACCCCTTTGCCTATGGGGTGCAGGAGCGGACCAGCGATATTCACGGCGTTGTCAGCCTGATCACCCGCACGGACAAACACATCTGGCTGCAACCCTGCAACATTGAAAACGATGAATACCTGATGCAGATCGTTCAGGTGTCGGGGGGCACAACAGACCGCCCCATCGCGTCAACCATCATGTGTTCTTTTACACCGCTGGAATTCAAGGTGATGGATGTCGAAGTCCTGATCCAATCGGGCCGCGCGGGCCTGCCGGTGCATGCCTGTTCGCTGCCCTCCGCAGGTGGCACCGCGCCGCTTTCTGTTGCGGGCAACGTGCTGATGGCGGTCACGGAAATCCTGGCCATGATCACGCTGGCCCATGTCCCGGTGCCCGACGCGCCGATCATAGCCACCCCCTTGATGTTCACCCTGGACATGGCGACCGGTCAGGCGTTTCAGGCCTGCCCGGAATCGATCCAGGCCAAGGCCCTGGCGGTCGAGGTGTTGCACGGCCTGGACCCGATCACCCACACCTATGGCACCAGGTCCGACACGCCCGATGCAGATCGCCAGAGCATGGTCGAACGCACCGCTTTGGGCCAGGCCGTCGCCATGGCGGGGGGCGACATCATGGGCGGGGTTGGACAGCTGGAAACCGCCACCGTGTTCTGCCCGATTCAGGCGGTTTTGGATGACGAAATGGGCGGCTACTTGCGGGCGCTGTCCCGCGCGCCCGACATTGACGATGCCGCCTTCAACTGGGATGAAATCAGCCAGATGGGCATTGGGCCGCATTTCCTGGATTCGCCCCATACCCTGACCGAATGTCGCAGCCAATACCGGCCCGATCTTTATCAACGCGACGGGCGGGATGACTATGACAAAAACAACCGGCGCGGCGCCTGAGAGGACGCCCGCGACAAGGCCCTGCGCCTGATCGCTGCCGATCCCCCCAAAGACCTGCCAGACGCCGCCGCCTGCGCCGAAATCGCCCACATTAAGGCCCGCGCAGACACGGCCATCATTGGCGCAGCCCAAGACATTCACGGCAAACGAAAGGTAATCTGATGCATCCCTCTGATGCATCCCAAAGACTTGCTCCTCCACATCGGCACCCAGATGGGCCAATTCGACTGGTTCACGCTGGATCAGGACCGGATCAATGCCTTTGCCAAAGTTACCGAGGACGAACAGTTCATTCACGTCGATCCCGTGGCCGCGGCGGATACGCCCTTTGGCGGCCCCATCGCGCACGGGTTCCTGACCCTGTCGATGCTGTCGGCCATGACCTATGACGCGCTGGCTTCGCTGCACGGCGCGGCCATGGGCGTGAACTATGGCTTTGACAGCATCCGCTTTATCTCTCCGGTGCCCGCTGGCGCGCGCATTCGCGGGGCGTTCACCCTGGCCGCACCCTGGCCGCACGGTGGCTGCAACGGCGGTATCTGGCGGCCTGACGGCGTGCCCGTCAGTGATGGTTCGTGATGAATTCCCGCAGCTCGACCATGCCGTCTTTGTCCGCGTCCATCCCGTCGAACTCTGCCTGTCCGGCGGCCATGAAATCGGCACGCGGCACCAGATTGTCGTTGTCCTGGTCCATCTGATCGAAGGCCACCTGTTTGGCAGCCTGATTTTCCGCATAGCGCGGACCACGCTGGGTTTCATCGGCACCTTGGCCCAGCTGCAATCCCATATATTCCTGGGCAGACAGGGCGTCATCTTCGTTCGCATCCATGGCGTTGAACACGGCTTCGCGCCAATTGGCGGCCTCAGAGGTGGCGACAAAGCCATCGCCGTTTTCGTCCAGACTGTCGAACCGATCCATCATGTTGCTGCCCCCCTGCGCCAGCGCGATAGGCGCGGACAAGGCCACGGCAACCAAAACGGCATAGGCGGAAAAAGCGGATCGTTTCATGACGGAATACTCCTGTGTTACGTGGATCGTGTTACGTGGGATTTTACACCCAATCGCGCCCCGCCAACAGACGGCAGACCCGTCCCTGATGTCGCGGCGTCAATTCGCCACGCGCAATCTGCCGCTTGCAATTGCAGACTGCGTAGACGTCTGGTCACCTGACGTAGGGCGTGAAGCCCACTGCCGATAAGCCGTTGGCGACGCATAGCGGCAGTGGCGGTATCTGGCAGACGGATCTCTGGCTTCGCCGCCCAGTACATGTTTTACGCAAGAAGACTGGACTGAGACTGTAATCGCTTAAAAGGCAGTGAGATTTATGAAGAGACATTTGGGCACGATTGCAGCGGCTCTTGCGGGAACGTCCGCTGTCTTGATCTTGGCCTTTCGCCCCACGCCCCTGATCCCAATCTTCCGGGGGCAAATGTGAAGCTAACCGTAAAACGCTATGCCGCGCCCACAGAGGAAAAATCCTGCTATCTGGATGTGATACAAGAGGCCCCGAATTAACACGAGGCATCCTGTCGCCTCGGCCTGCGCCGTGCCTTCTGCGCGGAAAGACCCAGCATCTATCTGGGAAAGGTGGTAGGCTCGGCAGGCAGAGCACAAACTTTCGAGACCAGCAAGTTAGGCTGACGAACCGCAAAAACGCGGCCTTTGATTTCATTACGATAATTTGGCACGTGACGAACCTTTTTTCGCAATCGGTTCGCGGTTCAAAACTATGAGCGGCATGGCATTGATCTGGGCCGCGAACGTCAAAGGTCTAAAACCTGCCGCAAAGATTGTGCTCATCCAGCTGGCGGACTTTCACAACAAAGAAACCGGCCAATGTAACCCAAGCGCCCAGCGGTTGGCGGACGAATGCGAGATGGGCCGGGCAACGCTGTTCCGGCACATGACCACTTTGGAAGACTTTGGATTTGTCACCCGCCATGCCCGAGGGGATGGCGATGGTGGGCGCGGGTCCAATCAGTATGAGCTGCACCTTGATATCACCCTTGGGCGGACCCGATGGAACCTGACCTTGCTCGTGATTTCAAACTTGTGCGCGAAAGTGCTGACCGTGCCGAGGCCAGACAGGTCATCGTTTCTGTCCTCTACGATCAGATCGACGCGGGCCTGATCCCCAGAGACGGCGACACCGGATGATGTGAAGTATTTCCAGCAGTATCTGGTGGAGAGCGGCGTCAGCATCTGCACGCGCAACCAGACGATGACGGGGGTGAAGTTCCTCTTCCGTGTGACCCTGCGGCGGCACGAGTTGGTGGCGGAGATTTTCAGTCTCAGGGAGCCCGTGAAGGTGCCGCTGGTGCTGAGTAAGAAAGAGATCAAACGTATCCTGGCCATGGCCCCCAGCCTGAAGGCGCGGGTGATGTTG
>DFBF01000240.1 GCA_002367285.1 Rhodobacteraceae bacterium UBA3087
CTGGGACATGGTGCGCCGGTCGGTCGGGGCTTCGCTGGGGGGCTGAGGGTCAAAACCGACGTAATCTGTCGCGAAGGGTCTTGGCGGCCGGGCTATACCGCTTGATAAACATCCTAAGGCGCGGTTCACTAAACCATGAACTGAACCGTGAACAATACGGGGTGCAAGATGCGATATTCAGCCTGGCAGGTGTTCAAGCAGGGTTTGACTGGCAACAAAGGGTGGGGCCAGGCCTGGCGCAGCCCCGCGCCCAAGGCGGAATATGACATTGTCATCATTGGTGGCGGCGGCCATGGTCTGGCGACAGCCTATTACCTGGCCGCCAAGCACGGCATCACCAATATCGCGGTTGTCGAAAAGGGATACCTTGGCGGCGGCAATATTGGGCGCAACACGACGATCGTGCGGGCGAATTATGCGCTGGCAGGCAATTCGGAATTCTATTCGAACTCGCTGCGGCTCTGGGAGGGGCTGGAGCGGGAGCTGAATTATAACGTCATGCATTCGCAGCGCGGCATCATCAATCTGTTCCATTCAGACGGCCAACGTGACTACGCAGCCCGGCGCGGCAATGCGATGGTCAACCAGGGTGACGACGCGGTGCTTTTGGACCGCGCGGGCGTGGCAAAACACGCACCGTTTCTGGATTTCGACAATGTGCGGTTTCCGGTCTATGGCGGGCTGATGCATCCGCGTGGCGGCACCGCGCGCCATGATGCGGTGGCCTGGGGATATGCGCGTGGCGCCGACCAGCGCGGCGTCGATCTGATCCAGCAATGCGAGGTCACCGGCATTGATACTGCCGAGGGCAAGGTCACCGGCGTGCAAACCACACGCGGGCCGATCCGGGCCAAGAAGGTCGCGATGATCGCGGCGGGGCGCTCGGGCCAGGTGGCGGCAATGGCGGGCATGCGCCTGCCGGTCGAAAGCCATATCTTGCAGGCGTTCGTGACCGAGGGGTTGAAACCCTTTCTGGACACGGTAGTGACCTTTGGCATGGGCCATTTTTATATCAGCCAATCGGACAAGGGCGGGCTGGTGTTTGGCGGTGATCTGGACATGTACGCGTCTTACGCGGCGCGCGGCAACCTGCCCATGGCCGAACATGTGATGGAGGCGGCGATGACCCTGATGCCCGCCATCGGCAAGTCGCGCGTGTTGCGCAGCTGGGGCGGGATCATGGACATGTCACCGGATGGGTCGCCCATCATTGACACGACGCATATCGACGGGCTGATCCTGAACACCGGCTGGTGTTACGGCGGCTTCAAGGCGGTGCCCGGATCGGGCTGGGCCACGGCGCATCTTCTGGCCACGGGCCAGCCGCATGCCAGCGCCGAGAAGCTCAGGCTGGACCGGTTCACCACCGGGCGTGGCTTGATGGACGAGGAGGGAACCGGTGCGCAACATAATCTTCACTAGTGTTTTTACAGCCCTTGCGGTCCTTGCGGCCCCGGCTGTCGCGGCGCCCGCAGGCTGTTGGAGCCGCCAATATGACGCCGGTCATCTGAAACAAAACCCGGCCCAGGTGGTCGAAGCCAGCTGGCTGAATTTCATTTGGCAGGGATCGACCCTGACGGCAAACCTGTCGGTCTATACCGCCAATCAGGGTCATGTGCGCGGCACAAAGAATGCCGAACAGGTGCTGGATCAGGTCCTGCTGTGCTGGCAGGACGAAGGGCGCAAAAACGCCTGGTCGTGCAGCGTTGAATGCGATGGCGGCATGATGGAAATCACGCGGATGGACGGTAAGGTGCTGGAATTTCGCACCAATTACCTGATGGTTGGTGACACCGACAGGTGCGGCGGTGCCGTCGATCTGGCCGAACACCCGGGCCAATCCGTGACCTATCGCTTGTATCGCGCCCCAGACGGCGAATGTGAAACGAACTAAGGACAGACAGGGACAGACCATGCGCATTCCATGCCCGCTGTGCGGCGACCGGGATCACCGGGAATTCACCTATAAGGGCGCGGCCCTGACCCGCCCGGACGGCAGCGACTGGTCGCCGGCCTGGGACGATTATCTGCACCTGCGTGACAACCCGGCCGGTGAAGCGGACGAATATTGGTGGCACGGCGCGGGCTGTGGCGGCTGGCTGGTGGTGACGCGTAATACTGTGACCCACGCGGTTCTGGGCGCGCGTTTGGCGGAAAAGGACGCATCATGAGGATTACTGGCAAAGGTCTGATCAACCGCGCCCGTCCGGTGCGGTTTACCTTCGATGGGCGCGGCGTGAATGGGTTCGAAGGCGACACGGTTGCCTCGGCCCTGTTGGCCAACGGCACGCGCCTGATGGGGCGCAGTTTCAAATACCACCGCCCGCGTGGCGTGATGACGGCGGGGTCCGAAGAACCCAACGCGCTGATCACCACAGGCTCGGGCGCGGCGCAGAGCCCGAACGTGCGTGCCACGGTGCAAGAGATTTACGAGGGGCTGGAAAGCCGCAGCCAGAACGCCTGGCCGTCTTTGGAAACAGACCTGTTGGGGCTGAACGACCTGATGTCGCCGTTCTTTTCGGCCGGGTTCTATTATAAAACCTTCATGTGGCCCGCCAAGTTCTGGGAAAAGCTGTACGAGCCGGTGATCCGGCGCGCCGCCGGTCTGGGGGCGCTGTCGGGCGACCACGATACCGGGCGCTATGACAAGGCGTTTGCGCATTGCGACATTTTGGTGATCGGCGCGGGGCCTGCGGGGCTGATGGCCGCTTTGACTGCCGCGCGCGCCGGTGCCGACGTGATCCTGGCGGACGAGGCCGCGCGCATGGGCGGGCGGCTGTTGGATGACGCGACCGACGTCGATGGCAGGCCGGGCCCGGTCTGGGCGGACGAAGTTCTGGGTGAACTGGCCACCATGTCCAACGTGCGTTTGATGCCGCGCACCAGCGTGACGGGCGCCTATGACGGCGGCACCTATGGCGCACTGGAACGCGTCGGGCTGCATGTCGCTGACGCGGGCGATGCGCCGCTGGAAACCTTCTGGCGCATCGCGGCAAAACGCGCCGTGCTGGCGGCGGGCGCCTTGGAGCGGCCGATTGCGTTTGCCAATAACGACCGTCCCGGCGTGATGATGGCGGGTGCTGTGCGCGCCTATCTGCACCGCTATGGTGTCAGCCCCGGCCAACGGGTCGCGGTGTTTGGCAACAACGACAGCGCCCATCAGACCGCCCGCGATCTGACCGCTTGCGGGGTCGAGGTCGCAGGGCTGATCGATACACGCCCCGACGCGCAGGTGACAGGCGATTT
>DFBF01000164.1:0-395 GCA_002367285.1 Rhodobacteraceae bacterium UBA3087
GCGCCGCACAGGTCGCAAGCGTGGTCGGCTTTCGAGGCCTCAAACGGGAAATCCTCGAAGTCCAGGCTAACGACTTTGGTATAGGGCGGCAGAGCATAGATGCGTTGCTCGCGCCCCGCGCCGAACAGTTGAATGGCGGCCATCTCCAGTTTCGGGTTGTCGAATTTCGGGATCGGTGAGGGGTCCATCACATAGCGCCCTTCGACCTTGACCGGATAGGCATAGGACGTGGCAATCGCACCATGTTTGGCGATGTCTTCGTACAGTTTCACGTGCATGAGACCGTATTCCTCAAGGCTGTGCATCTTGCGCGTTTCCGTCTCGCGCGGTTCCAAGAACCGCAGCGGTTCGGGGATGGGCACCTGGTACACCAGGACTTGATCCTCGCGCAGCGG
>DFBF01000164.1:478-761 GCA_002367285.1 Rhodobacteraceae bacterium UBA3087
GCCGTTTTCTCAAAAAACTTGCGGATCGACACGGCGTTGGTCGTGTCATCAGCGCCCTGGTCGATGACCTTCATGCAATCGTCCGGGGTCAGGATCGCAGCCGAGACCTGCACCCCGCCTGTGCCCCAGCCATATGGCATCGGCATTTCACGGCTGGCGAATGGGACCTGATAGCCGGGGATCGCCAGGCCTTTCAGGATCGCGCGCCGGATCATGCGTTTGGTCTGTTCGTCCAAATAGGCGAAATTATAGTCACTCATTGGGCCGCCTCCTTCATGGCGTT
>DFBF01000164.1:821-14557 GCA_002367285.1 Rhodobacteraceae bacterium UBA3087
AGCACGAATTCCTCGTCCTGGGCCGGGGCGCCGGTGTCTTCTTCGCCCAGCTCCTTCCAGCGCAGGGCGCGGTCGACCAAAGCCATGGAAATGGCCTTGCGTTCGGTTTGGCCAAAGGTCAGGCCATAGCCGCGGGTGAATTGCGGGGGTTCGGATTTGGAGCCAGTGAACTGGTTCACGGTCTCGCATTCGGTCAATTCGACCTCGCCGATGTCGATGGTGAACCCCAATTCAGGGATGTCCATTTCGACCGCGCATGTTCCGATCCGCAGCTCGCCAACAAAGGCATGGTTGCGCCCGTATCCGCGTTGAGTCGAATAGGCCATGCCCAGCACAAACCCCTCATCGGCCCGTGTTAGAGACTGAAGTCGCAGCGCGCGATCGGCCGGAAGCTCCAGCGGTTCGCGGGTCAGATCGCGCGGGGTGTCGTCAGATGCGGGTTCGTCCTGGATCAGGCCCTCGCGGTTCAGAAACGCGACGATATGGGGCGTCGGGGTCTCGCGCGGGGGGGCTTGCGGGGCCTCGGGCACCTCACCCTCGGCAGCCAATTTGAAATTGAGCAGGCGGTGGGTGTAGTCAAACGTCGGCCCCAGAACCTGCCCGCCTGGTGCGTCCTTGAAGGTGGCCGACACGCGTCGGTCACAGGCCATATTGGCGGTTTCAACGGGCTGGGAATGGCCCAGACGCGGCAAAGTGGTGCGATAAGCGCGGATCAGAAAAATTGCCTCGATCAAATCCCCGCGCGATTGCTTGATCGCCAGCGCCGCCAGGTCGGGATCAAACAATGACCCTTCGGCCATGACACGGTTCATCGCCAGGGCCAATTGTTCCCGGATCTGCGCGACGGACAGTTCCGCAACCGAAGGATCACCACGGCGTTCTTCGGCCAGCCAGGCGTGCGCATTGTCGATGGCGCGCTCACCACCCTTTACGGCAACATACATCAGTCGACCCTCGTTGTGCGGGGCAGGGCCGCCAGGCGGTCCGCGCAGGTGAAAAACATGTCCAATCCCAATGGAAACAGGGCGTGATTTTGGGTAAAGAATGGCGATTTTGGCAAGGTTAGAGCCGCTTTGTCGCGAATTCCCGGTCCTGAGAGGCTCGCGCCTTCAGGGGCCAAGTGGTCCGTCTCAACGATCAGAGTGGTCGACCGATCCGGGTACTCTGGCGTGCCAATCGGAAAGCCGGTTAGGGGCGCCAGCGCGGACCAGTTGCCAATGGCGAACATGGCGTGCGCGCGATCCGCAAAGGGCGCCCCCGTTTGAAAGGTAATCCAGTCGCGCAGCTCTTGTGTGTCGTGGCTGTCGGCCAGGAAAACCGGAGTTTCCGGGTCGCAAAGGGTCAGGACCAGAACACCTGCTGCAATGGAGAGGGGGGACGGGGGCGTTGCGCCATATCCAGTCTCTATCCGGCCTGGATAGGCCAAGGCGGTCATCGCGGCGCGAAAGGCGTGCGCGGATTGAATCGGGGCGTTTTCAAAGCCGCCTTCAAGGGCTGTGGCCAACATCAGTCTTCCCCTCTTACCATGGTGAAAAAGTCGACTTTGGTCGCGGCGGCCTTGGCGGCGCGGCTGCGTTTGGTCTGGGTCATCGCGGCTTCAAGCGGTGCAAGAATTGCCGCGCGAATGGTCATGGCTGCATCGGTTTGCATCAGCGCATCGATCAATGCGGCGATGCGGGCTTTGTCCTTGTCTCGCCCCTGAACATAGGCGTGCCCGACCGTGCCATCGGCCAGTTTCAGTGAACAGCGCGTCACGGTCATTTCGCCCAGATTGAACGGCGCGCCCGTGCCGCCGGTCCGGCCGCGCACCATGACGCCGCCCACTTCGGGCGCGCGCAGGACGGTGTGGTCAGGCACTTGGCCGACCCCGTCCCACAGCTCTTTCAGCTGGCCGGTGGGGGCTTTCGCCAGCAGGCTTATCCAGCCTTTTCGGGTGTCTTGGTTCATCTAGACAGCTTTCCGATTGATCTATACAACTAGACAAATCATACGGAAGAGACATCCCACCCGTCCAGAGCAATCTTGTGAAAGTTTAGTGACATGCCCCGAACACCGATCTGGAAGTCCATTGCCACCGCCCTGACGGCGGATATTGGCGCGGGACGATATGTGCCTGGTGACAAGCTGCCGACCGAAGCTGATCTTTCAGCCAGATTTGGAGTGAATAGACACACATTGCGCCGGGCAATTGCGGATATGGCAGACAGGGGCCTGGTGCATTCGCGGCGGGGATCTGGGGTGTTCGTCATGGCTGAACCAACCGAATACCCAATTGGCCGGCGTGTGCGGTATCACCAGAACCTGGCCGCCGCCGGGCGCATCCCAGGTAAGAAAATTTTGTCATTGGAAACCCGCACTGCAGATGCGCGCGAGGGCGAGGCGCTGGGGTTGCAAGCGGGTGCACAGGTGCACGTCTATGACGGGTTGTCATTGGCCGACAATGTGCCGGTGGCCCTGTTTCGATCCGTGTTCCCGGCGCAGCGTTTTCCGACGCTTTTGAAAGACCTGGAAGACAGTCAATCTGTCACCAAAGCGTTGGAATTAGCGAATGTTAGAGACTATGTCCGGGCCCACACTCGCCTGACCGCAAAGCGGGCGACGGCGCATCAGGCGGTTCAGTTGAACATCAGCGAAGGCGACCCGATCCTGCGAACGGTTGGGGTGAACGTCGATGTGGATGGTGCGCCTGTTGAATATGGGCGAACCTGGTTTGTTGGGGACCGCATGACCTTGGTGGTTGATGACCGCTGAACTGTCACACCGACGATACAGATCAGGGCTATGCACGGGCAAAACCACCTTGACCGAGCAGACACATGCCCCAGAAACTCCCTCCCATACGCCTGACGGGCGCCACTGTTCTTCGTGATGGACAAATGCAGGATCGCTCGGTCGTGATCGAGGACGGGCGGATCTCAAAAGGCCCGCATCCGGCGGTGGATCTGTCCGGTTTCTGGATATTGCCGGGCATCATTGATTTGCACGGTGATGCGTTCGAACGTCATATTGCCCCGCGTCCGTCTGCGCCGTTTCCCATTGCCAATGGCCTTGCCAGTGTTGACCGGGATGCGGCGACGAACGGGGTGACTACCGCTTGGTTGGCGCAGAGCTGGTCTTGGGAAGGCGGCAAGCGCAGCCCGGACTATGCCGAAGATCTGCTGCACGCGCTGGACGCTTATCGGCCCCGTACCCTGACAGATTTGCGCGTTCAGTTGCGCGTTGAAACGCATATGGTGGACAGTGGCGCGCGACTTTTGGCTGCGGTTCGCCGGCATGGCATCGATTATGTCGTGTTCAACAATCATCTGGATGAGGCAGTCAATGCCTGGCAGGTGAAACCGGGGGTTATCGCAGATTGGGCCGCGAAGCATCGCATCAGCCCCGAGGAATTGATGTCAAAAGTGACCGAGGCCAAGGAACGATCGGGTCAGGTGCCGCGGTTTTTGTGCCGTCTGGCTGAAGCATTCGACAAAATGGGCGTCATCTATGGCTCGCATGACGACGAAACAGCCGAGACGCGTGAATGGTTTTCAACCATCGGGGCGCGGATTTGCGAATTCCCCACCGCGCGCCCCCCGGCGGCTGTGGCGCGAGCCATTGGTGATCCCGTTTTGATGGGTGCGCCGAATGTGGTGCGCGGCGGCTCGCAAGGTGGAAATATCGCGGCCGTCAAATTGATCCGCGACGGGCTGTGTCAGGCGCTGGTCAGTGATTATCATTATCCGGCGCTGCATCAGGCTGCGTTTCACCTGGTGGATCAGGGCATCACGGACCTTCCCTGTGCCTGGGCCATGATTTCAACGGTTCCCGCGCAGATCTTGCGCCTGCCTGATCGGGGCCGAATTGAACACGGGCGGCGTGCGGATCTGGTGGTTGTCAACAAGCAGACACAGGCCATCGAAGCGACCCTTTCAGGCGGAAAACTGAGCCACTTGTGTGGTCTGGCCGCGCGTCGTTTCATGGGGGCAGGTGACGGAATTCTTCTGGCGGCAGAATAGCTGTCACACAGGTTTCATGCAGTATTAGTCACTGTTTTACACAGCGGCATCACACTGCCCCAGTCTGAAAAACTGGAGAAACAGATGACTCTCAAGACTTCAATTGCGGTACTGGCCCTGGGCCTGGTTGCCGCCCCGGCTTTTGCCGAAACTATCACCGTTGGCCCGCGCCCTGCTTATCTGATCGACCGTATGGCCGGCGGGGCGCTGCGCGACAAACTGGCGGCGTGTTCTGAAACGCCTCTGGTCCGCACCAATTTTTCGATCGGGCACCGTGGCGCGCCTTTGATGTTCCCCGAACACACGGCTGAATCGCACCGGGCCGCGGCGCGGATGGGCGCGGGCATTCTGGAATGCGACGTGACCTTTACCGCCGACAAACAGCTGGTCTGCCGTCATGCGCAGAATGACCTGCACACGACCACCAATATTCTGGCGACCCCCTTGGCCGAGAAATGCACAACTCCGTTCGCTGCTGCCAATGGCGATCAGCCTGCCGGTGCGGAATGCCGGACCTCGGACATTACCCTGGCCGAATTCCGCAGCCTGACGGGCAAGATGGACGCGGCTGACGCGACCGCGACCACGGTCGAAGCCTATTTGGACGGCACCGCAGGGTGGCGTACGGATCTCTATGCGAGCCAGGGCGGCACGCTGTTGACCCACGCCGAGTCGATCGCATTGTTCCGCGATCTGGGGGCGAAATTCACTCCGGAACTGAAGTCCCCCGCAGTTGAAATGCCGTTCGACGGTTGGACCCAGGCTGACTATGCCCAGGCCATGATCGATGAATACAAAGCGGCTGGTATTCCGGCCTCGGATGTCTGGGCGCAAAGCTTCAATCTGGAAGATGTGCTGTACTGGATTGAACATGAGCCCGAATTCGGCGCCCAAGCTGTGTATCTTGATGGCCGATATGATGTTGAAGGTTTCGACTTCATGGTTCCCCAAACATTTGAGCCTTCCATGCAAGAGCTGGCCGATATGGGCGTGAACTTTATCGCGCCGCCGATGTGGATGCTGGTCACCGCCGAAGGGGATGACATCGTTGCGTCACCCTATGCGATCGCCGCGAAAGAAGCCGGGTTGAAGATCATCACCTGGACGTTGGAACGCTCGGGCCCCTTGGGCAATGGCGGCGGCTGGTACTTCCAATCGACCAAACCGACCATCGACAATGATGCGGATTACTTCACCGTTCTGGACGCGTTGGCGACCAAGGTCGGGATCGAAGGCATCTTCTCGGATTGGCCAGCGACCGTGACGTATTATGCCAGCTGCATGGGTTTGAAATAGACTCTAACCCGGCCAAAATGTGCGAAGCGTCCCGATTTAACTCGGGGCGCTTTTTCGTTGGGTCAGGGATGTTTTAGGCTTCGTATTTGTCCAGAAAGGCCTTGGCGCTGAGGCGACGAAAGTCATCCAGGGCGGTGCGAATGGCGTCATGTGACCAGTCCCACCAAGCCAGAGCCATCAGGCGGTTGGCGATGTCTGCGGGGAACCGACGGCGCAGGGGGATCGCGGGCACGCCCGCGACGATCATGTAAGGCGGCACATCCCGTGTAACGACCGACCCCGAGGCCACAACTGCGCCGTGGCCGACCGTGATTTCCGGTTTGATCTGGGCATTGTGACCGATCCAGGTGTCATGCCCGATCCGCGCGCGGCGGGATTTGCGCTGCGCAAAGAATGTGTCGTCCACGCCTGCGCCATCCCAATAGTCCGACGAGCGATACATGAAATGATGCATCGAGGCGGTGGTCAGCGGGTGGTCTGTTGCACCGATGCGCACGAAGCTGGCGATATTGGCAAATTTGCCGATGTCGGCATTGGCGATATCCGCGTAGCGGTCGCAATAGGAATAATCGCCCAGGGTTGAAAACGCGATGCGTGACCCTTTGCCGATTTCGGTAAAACGGCCCAGATCGGCCTGGGTCAGGTCCACATCCGGGTGAAGAAACGGTTCGTTTTCAGTCAGTCGTGGCATCAATGCCCTCCTTCGTCGCCCTGGATCAGGCGACGGCGCAACCAGCCTGAAAACCAATCCATCGCCATCACCATCAGGATGATCAGCGTGATGTAATAGGCGACTTCTTCCCAGTCCTTCTGGGTGATCATCGCCTGTGTCAGCAACAGGCCAATGCCGCCGCCGGTGATGGCGCCGATGATGGTGGCCGACCGGGTGTTGCTTTCCAGATAATACAGGATTTGCGAGAGGAAGATGGGCGTGACCTGTGGGATTACGCCGAAACGGTACCGTTGCAACGGTTTCGCGCCGGTCGAGGCAACGCCTTCGATCTGTTTTTCGTCTACGTTCTCCAACGCCTCTGAGAACATCTTGCCGAAACTGCCAGTATCCGTGATCAGGATCGCCAGTGCGCCGGTCAGGGGGCCGGGGCCAAAGGCGCGGGCCAGGATGATGGTCCAGATCAACCCATCGACGCCGCGCACAAAGTCGAACACGCGGCGGATGACAAAGCGGACCGTGCGCAGCGGTGTGAAGTTTCGTGCAGCCAGAAAGGCCACGGGAAGGGCGACCATGGCGGCGCCCATCGTGCCCAGGAACGCCATCAAAACAGTCTCGAACAAGGCCCAAACGACTTGGCCATGCTGCCACATGGAGTTGTGCCAGATGTCATGCAGGATGGCCGGGAAGGTTGATGTGTCAGACAGGACCATGCGGGTCAGCTCACCAAAGCTTTTGCCATGGAACGGGCTGTCGAGGGTGAAGAAGAACAGCTCCCACCCTGTGAAATATCGAAACACTTCGCTGCGCGCTTTGGTGACGCTTAGACGACCGGCCTCGGTCGTGATGGACACGCGGGTTTTAGAGGCGTTGATCCAGTCAGGCACCTCAGCGCCGGGCAGGACCAATTCCACACCGGAATTGCCGGGAGTGGCCGTGATCACACCATAGCCGGGCACGCTATATGTGACACTATTTATGCCAAATGTGACCAAGTGCCCACCTTCAAGGTCGATCACCGTTTCATCACCCAAGCTGACCCAGTCGGGGGCGGTTCCGTCAGGGTATGACCCTTTGCGTTCCCCCTCGATGGCGACCGAGACCTCGCCCGTGCGGTTCTGGCGTGTGACGTGGGTTTTATACGAATAGGTATCGGCCACCAGCGCGCGTGCGTTGTCGATGCTGGCGCGTTCGGACAGGCCGGGGATGTCAAAGGCGAAGAAGGTGAAGACCAGATAGGCCAGGATCATGGCAGGGACCGCAAGGGCCATCCGGCGTTTGCGGGCGAACAGGCGGTCGGCAGTGCCCTTCAGGTCGTCGGTGGCGATCATGGTCATGCTTTGGCCCCTTTCACCAGGCGGGTACGGAAGTGGCCGGACAGTTGGTCAAACAGCACAATGGCGGCAAACAGTAGCAGGAAGATCGCGGCGGCTTCGTCATATTTGCCCTGGCCCCAGGACATGGCGTTCTTCAGCTCATAGCCAATGCCGCCTGCGCCGACGAACCCCAGGATCGCCGAGGCGCGGATATTGATTTCAAACCTGAGCAACGCATAGGAGAGGTAGTTCGGCGCGACCTGCGGGATCACGCCCAGCCACATGCGTTGACCCCAGGTGGCACCGGTGGATTGCAGCCCCTCGATGGGTTTAAGCGACGCGTTCTCATTCACCTCAGAGAACAGTTTGCCAAGCGCGCCGGTGGTGTGGAACGCAATGGCGATCATCGCGGGCACGGGTCCGCCGCCCAGCACAAAGATCAGAACCAGGGCGATGACGATCTCTGGCATCGCACGCATGATATCCATGATGCGGCGAAACAGCGGGATCAGGCGGGGCCAGCGGGCCAGGCCGCGAGTGGCCAGCAGGGACAGGATCATCGCCCCCATCGATCCCAAAAGGGTCGATGCGGCGGCGATGTTGACCGTTTCCACCAGCGCTGGAAAGAAGCGGACCAGATGGCCGGGTAACTGGGTGACTTTCGCGCTGGCTTCGGACAGGACCGAGGCCGGGAAATCGAACACATTGCGCCAGCCATCAACGAAGCTGCCGGCGTTGCGACTGTCGGCCAGCGAAAACCCTGACATCAGAAGCGCCACAAAAACAATCAGGATTAGGCCTGAATAGAGACGCTTTCGCTGCATCAATTCCAGGTAATCATGCCGGAAGTCGGGGGTCTGGAGAGGCTGATTGTTCATGGGGGGCTTTCGAATGAAATTCCGGGCCCCACCATGATGGCGGGACCCGGGGACAGTGCTGAAATCAATTGGATTTCGCGCGGCGTGCTTCGATGATCGACAGGTAAGCGTCATGGGTGATCGGGTCGAACCCCAGCGATTCACCAGCCGAGATGTTATAGGTGCAATCGCGGTCGGTCTCGTACATGCCGTCGATCAGTGCGGTCATCTTGACGCGCACGTCTTCGGGCAGGGAATTGCGCAGTACGACCGGGCCTTCGGGGATCGGCTTGGAGCGCCAGATTTCAACCAGATCGTTCATGTCGATCAGGCCCGCGTCCACAGCTTTGCGCAGGGCGCCGGAGTTGAAACCGTCTTCCCAGTTGCCCTGGCCGTCGGCCCAGGTCACGCCGCCATTCACGTCGCCATTGTTCACCGCAACGATGGTCTGTTCATGACCGCCGGTGAATTTCACTTCGCCGAAATAGTCACCCGAGTCCATGGTCGCGTTGATTTCGCCGGGGATTTCGATTGAGGGGATCAGGTAACCCGAAGTCGAGTTGGGATCGCCAAAGCCAAAGATCTGGCCTTTCATGTCTTCCAGCGAAGTGATGCCGCTGTCGGCGCGCGCAAAGCCGATCGAGTGATAACCATAGGAGCCATCCAGGTTGATCTTGACCAGCACCGGAGTGACGGCTTCGGGATCTTCCAGATAGGTTTTTGCGTAACCCGATGCGCCCAGCCAGGCCATGTCGATCGTGCCGCCCAGCAGGCCCTGGATGACGCCGTTGTAATCGGCGGGGGCGAACAGTTTCACCGGAACGCCCAGGGCGTCTTCGGTGTGGGTCTTCAGGCATTCATGCGAGTTCAGACGGTCCTGGGCGTTTTCGCCACCCAGAATGCCGATGCGGAATTCGGTGATGCCGTCGGCAAAGGCCGGGGCAGTCAGGGCCGTGGTGGCCAGAACGGTCACGGTGGCAGCAAGCAGTTTTTTCATCTGTATGGTCTCCGGTTAAGACGCCCGCCACCACGGCGGTGCGTGATGAAAGTCAGATGGCGTGTTCCAGCGTTTCAATGCTGGTGGAAGTTGCGGCTTCGCTGAAGGTTGCGTCGGCGCCATAGATGTCGCGCGCTACGCCGGTGGTCAGCTGCTCAGGGGTGCCGTCAAACACGATCCGCCCCATGCGCATGCCGATCACCCGGTCACAGTACCTGCGGGCGGTGTCCAGCGTATGCAGGTTGGCGACGACGGTGCGCCCGTCTTCTTCGTGAATGCGGCGCAGGGCGTCCATGACGACCTGGGCGTTCATCGGGTCAAGTGACGCGATGGGTTCGTCTGCCAGGATCATCGCCGGATCTTGCATCAAGGCGCGGGCAATGGCGACGCGCTGTTGCTGGCCACCCGAAAGCGCCTCGGCGCGTTTGGCGGCATGGGCAGCCAGGCCCAGACGGTCCAGAATGTCGATGGCGCGATGCACGTCGGTGGTCGGGTACAGGTTGAACATGGTCGCCAGCGTTGAACGCTGGTTCAATGTGCCATGCAGCACATTCGACACCACATCCATACGCGGCACCAGATTGAACTGTTGAAAGATCATCGCACAGTCACGTTGCCAGGCCCGTTTGTCGCGCCCCTTCAGGGTCGTGATCTCGCGGCCTTCAAAGGTGATGGAGCCGCCGCTGGCATCGCCCAGCCGGTTCAACATGCGCAGCAGCGTGGATTTGCCTGCGCCTGAGGCACCAATGATGCCGATCATGGCAGGGCGGGCCACGTGGATGTTGGCATTGTCCACTGCGGTTGCGTCGCCAAAGCGTTTCGTCAGGTTTGTGATCTTGAGCATGGGGCCCCCTTCGTCGTCAGCGGGGATAGGGAGGATTTGTCACGCTTCAGTGTCAGATCCGTAATGCTTTTGTAACGACCGCGACGTCAAATCGCGCGGCGATGGTCTTGCCTTTTCAAATGCCATGCTCACATGTAGGAGAGAGTTTCCCAAGCGAGGCCCCATGGCTGGTTATCTGTTTCCCGAATTCGACGCCGAGCGCGATATCATGATTGGCGAGGCCGACGCCCGAACCGCGTTGGTGTGGTTTATCGATTTCACCGATCCGCTGACGCGGCGGATGCGCGGCGTGATGCAGCGGTCGGTCAACAGGCTCGGCCCGCAGAACGCGGGGCTGGCGGTCCGGTATCTGCCCGACCCGGCATATGGTGCAAGCGCCGATATCGCCGCGCGTGCCGCCATTGCCGCCCATGCTCAGGGCCGCCATATGGAGATGCACAGGGCGCTGTTCTCCCGCCCGCCGCGCTATAGCGAGGGGCTGGTGATTGCGCTTGCCGAAACGCTGGAATTGGACATGGATCAGTTCCGTATCGATCTGCGATCCGACCAGACCACCCAGCGGTTGGAGGACGACCGGGCCTCGGCGCTGCGCGGTGGGGTCAACCAGACGCCTGCGCTGTTCATCGACAATCGCGAATACGAAGGCGCCTGGGATGAAACCAGCCTGATCGAGGCGATCCAGAAACCGATCGGCGTGCGGCTTCAGCTGGCGACAGCGGAGTTTTTCCGGTGGGCTGCTTCGGCGGGGCTTGTGTTGATCCTGGCCACATTGGCGGCGCTTGCCGTTGCCAATGCGGGTGGGCACGACTGGTACGAACATCTGCGCCTCACGGTCATGGGGCTGACGGCGGGGGGCTGGTCATTCACCTTACCGCTTGAGGCCTGGATCAACGATGCCTTGATGGCGCTGTTCTTTCTGCTGGTCGGGATCGAAATCAAACGCGAGATGGTGGACGGCGAACTGTCCGACATGGCGCGCGCGTCGCTGCCCATCGTGGGGGCAATTGGCGGCATGGTCGTGCCTGCCGCAGTCTATTATGGCATCAACTATGGCACACCCACTGCGCATGGTTGGGGCATTCCCATGGCGACGGATATCGCCTTTACCCTGGGTATCATGGCGCTGCTGGGGGACAAGGTCCCGACGTCATTGAAGATCTTTGTCTCGGCCTTGGCGATTGCCGATGACCTTGGCGCCATTCTGGTCATCGCGATCTTTTATGGTCATGGGTTCCATATGGATGCGTTCATTGCCGCCGTGGTGATTTTCGCGGTCATGATCGCGCTGAACCGCGGGCGGATTTATTCGCGTGTGCCGTATCTGATCCTGATGGTGTTCCTGTGGTATTTCGTGCACGAAAGCGGGCTGCACGCGACATTGGCCGGTGTGCTGACCGCCGCCGCCATTCCGTCGCGCCGATCCGCCAATATCGAAGGCATCGCGGCGCAAACTTCGGCCCTGTTGGAGGCCGAAGCGCGCGATCCCGACAAGCCGGTGGCGCATGGCACATTGGCGCGTTTGCAAACGGCATTGGACCGGCTGCGTGATCCGGGCTTCCACTTGCAGCACGCGTTGGAGAACTGGTCGAATTTCATGATCCTGCCGCTGTTTGCGTTTTTCAACACGGGGATCGTGATCCTTGGGTCGTCTTTTTCGCCCCTCGCACCTGAGGCTCTGGGCGTCATGGCCGGTCTGGTGATCGGCAAGCCGTTGGGCATTTTTCTGACCGTCTTTATCGCCGTGAAGCTGGGCTGGGCTAAGATGTCGAGCGAGATCAGCTGGGCCCAGGTTATCGGGGCCGGGATGCTGGCCGGGGTCGGGTTCACCATGTCGATCTTTATCGGTTCGGCCAGCTTTGAAGGGGCGCAACTGGACAGTGTGAAACTGGCCATCCTGATCGCATCGCTTGTGTCCGCCGTGGTCGGGTCGATCATCCTGACCGTCGCAGCGCGCCGGGCACCGTAATCGGGCCAACCTGCGGGTTGGGCGGGGCTCAGCCCAGGTGGCGTGACATGAACGTGCGATTTCACCGGGTGTCGGGGTCTGGCCGGTATAGACGCCAACATAGGCCGGCATGCGGGCGATCCGGTTCATGCGATCTTCTTCAATCTGCATTGAAGTATACCCGACCGGGGTGAAAATCACGGTCGAAGCGTTGGNNTCATGGCTTTAAGCAGCGCGTCGCGTTCTTTGAAATGCTAATAAATCCAGTGCGTGTCAGGCCCAGCCGTTTGGCCAGCGGTATGGCCTTTACGGCCTCGACGCCGCTGTCGCACAGCGTGTCATAGGCAGCGCTCAGCGGTCCTGCGCACCGGGGCAGAACCTGCATTTGGAAGTGCCGTTCATCAAACGCGGCATCCCGACCTATGATATCCTGTCCGAGGATTTCCAGAACCTGATCAAACTGGGCCAGTCCAGCCCCTGGTTGCACCATTCTGGCGGCACGATTTGCGAGCCGACCGATGTCCCGGTGAACAAACGGCATCTGGACATGGTGTACAGCCACATCAAGTATTCCGACCGGGCCATTCTGGGGTCCATCTACCTGTCGTTCCTGTTGGGGGGCGCGGTATAGCCGCTGACCATGGCGGGGTCGGTGGTCTATGGGCAGCTGGCACGCCGTTTGAAAATGCCGCTGCGCTGTGCGGGGAACTTTTCAACCTCGAAACTGCCAGATGGGCAGGCGATGAGCCAGGCGCTGATGTCGCTGATGTCGGCGGTGCAATGTGGTGCAAACTATCTGCTGCATTCCGCAGGCTTCGTCGATGGATTGCTGTCGATGAGTTACGAGAAATTCGTCATGGACACCGACCTGTGTAAGGCGCTGCATTCCTATCTGAACGGTATGCAGCTGAACGAGGATACCCTGGGATTTGACGCTCTGGCCGAGCAGGGGCCGGGCGAGCACCTGTTTTCGACCGCCCACACGATGCGCCAATACAAGACCGCCTATTACGACAGTGCGCTGGACGATAATCAGCCCTGGGAAACCTGGGATGAGCAGGGCGAGATCGACATGGCTGCGCGGGCCAATATCCGGTGAAAACAGGTGTTGAACGATTATGAAGCACCTGCGCTGGATCAAGGTGTGGATGAGGCCCTGCGTGATTTCATGGAGCGCAAGAAGTCGTCGATGGATGACATGTGATACTGACTTTTGAACCGCTGGCGCGGGTCCGACCAATTGGGGCTTTGCCCCGGAGCCCCACAGCTGGGGGCCAGCCCCCAGACCCCCGGGATATTTGAGGCAAGAGGCAAAGGACGGGTGTGGCCCGTCAAGCGAGGGAAATCATGAGCAAAAGACCCGTTGTTGCCGCCGTTTCAGTTGAAGCATCTGATGTTGAGGAACCGGATCATGACCACCAGTCACGAGCCGACTTATCCCGAGGATGGCATGCCGAAGGAGCGTTATGCGGCCTATCACACCGAACGCGCCAAGGCGGGTGTGGCTTTGACGATGACGGCCGGGTCCAAGGACAGCCCTCCGGTTTTCAACAATATTCCGGCATATCGGGACGAGGTGATGCCGTGGATCCAGCAGCTGACCGATGGGGTGCACGAGCATGATTGTGCCGTGATGATCCAGCTGACCCATTTGGGGCGGCGCACGGGGTGGAACAAGGGCAATTGGTTGCCATCGGTCAGTTCCTCGAAGCATCGTGAGCCGGCGCACCGGGCCTTTCCGAAGTTGATCGAAGATTGGGACATCGAGCGCATTATCACCGATTTCGCCGATGCCGCCGCGCGGATGCAGGCG
>DFBF01000252.1 GCA_002367285.1 Rhodobacteraceae bacterium UBA3087
AGGTAAGGGAAACTCCCCGACAGCGACCGGTTGGCGCGCGCGGAGAGATCGCGTTTCACGAGACCTGCACCCAATGCGGCGACTGCGCCCGGGCCTGCCCCGAAGGGATCGTGCTGCGCGACCGTGAAGGGTTCCCGGTGCTCGACTTCAACGCCTCGGCCTGCACCTTCTGCGGCAAATGTACCGACGCTTGCGAAACAGGCGCTTTGGTGGTGGACAATGTCTGGCCCTGGCGTGCGCAGGTGGCGCAATCCTGCCTGTCGCTGAACGCCGTGTCATGCCGCATCTGCCAGGATCACTGCGACGCAAACGCGATCCGGTTTCAATTGCGCCCGGGCGGCAATGCCCAGCCGCAATTCGACACCGAGGCCTGTACCGGCTGCGGCGGCTGTCTTGCCCCGTGCCCGGTCGGCGCCATCACCCTTTTTCAAATCACATCCGAAACGGAGGCCCGCCCATGCTGAACATCTGCGGCTGCCTGGTTCACACGATGCCTGACATGACCGATCAGGTCATGGTGGCCATCGCTGCGACCGAGGGCGGCGAAGTTCACGCCCATGAAGACGGACGCATCGTCGTCACTGTCGAAGATATCGAGGGCAAGCGCGCCTCGGAGCAGATCATGGATATGCATCAGATCCCCGGCGTGCTGACCGTCACGCTGACCTATCACCATTTCGAAGAGCTCGATGAAGACGTCGATGCCGCTTTGCCAACCCAACACTGAACCCGGGAGACCCACATCATGACAGAGTCCACGTCCCGCCGCTCCTTTCTGAAGGCATCTGCTGCCGCCGCAACGGCGTCGGCTGCTGGGATTACCTTGCCCAACGGCGCCACCGCACAGGTCCGCGGCCCCGACATTCGTTGGGACAAGGCCGCCTGCCGCTTCTGCGGCACAGGGTGTTCCGTTCTGGTCGGTGTGAAAGACGGCCGTGTCGTCGCCACACAGGGTGACCCCGAAGCGCCCGTGAACCGCGGGTTGAACTGCATCAAGGGTTATTTCCTGTCCAAGATCATGTATGGCGCTGACCGCCTGACCACGCCCCTGTTGCGCAAGACCAACGGCGTTTACGATAAGGAAGGCGATTTCGAACCGGTGTCCTGGGACGAAGCCTTTGACGTGATGGCCGACAAGTGGAAGGCCACCATCAAGGAAAAAGGCCCAACTGCCGTGTCCATGTTCGGGTCCGGCCAGTGGACCGTTTGGGAAGGCTATGCCGCCGCCAAGTTCATGAAGGGTGGGCTGCGCTCAAACAACATCGACCCGAACGCACGCCACTGTATGGCCTCCGCCGTGGCCGGCTTCATCCGCACCTTCGGTATTGATGAACCGATGGGCTGTTATGATGATCTGGAGCACGCGGACACCTTCGTGCTCTGGGGCTCGAATATGGCCGAGATGCACCCGATCCTGTGGTCGCGTCTGACCGACACGCGCCTGACCAAGCCGGGCAGCGAAGTGCATGTGCTTTCGACGTTTGAGCATCGGTCGTTCGAGCTGGCCGACAATGGCATGATCTTCAAGCCGCAGACCGATCTGGCGATCCTGAACTATATCGCGAATTACATCATCCAGACCGGCGCTGTGAACGAAGACTTTGTTGCCAAGAACGTCAATTTCACCAAAACCGCGACCGATATCGGGTATGGTCTGCGCCCGACGCACGAGCTGGAACAAGCCGCTGAAAACCCGGCCCACGAAGGTAAGCACGGCAAGCTGACGCCGATCACCTTTGAGGAATACGCCGCAGCCGTTTCCGAATACACCGTTGAAAAGGCGTCGGAAATTTCGGGTGTGCCGGTTGCGAAACTGGAACGTCTGGCCAAGCAATACGCCGACCCGAACCGCAAGGTCATGTCGCTGTGGACTATGGGGTTCAACCAGCACACACGCGGGGCCTGGGTGAACAGCCTGATGTACAACGTGCACCTGTTGGTTGGCAAAATCTCCGAGCCGGGCAACTCGCCCTTCTCGTTGACCGGCCAGCCATCGGCCTGTGGCACGGCGCGCGAGGTCGGCACATTCGCCCACCGTCTGCCCGCCGACATGGTCGTCGCCAAAGAGGCGCACCGCGACATCTGCGAAGCCTCCTGGGGCCTGCCCAAAGGCACCATTCCGCCCAAGCCCGGCTTCCACGCCGTTCTGATGCACCGCAAACTGAAAGATGGTGATCTGAACTGCCACTGGGTTCAGTGCACCAACAACCTGCAAGCCGCGCCGAACATGAACGAAGAAGGCCTGCCGGGGTATCGCAACCCCGACAACTTCATCACCGTGTCCGATCCTTATCCGACCGTCACGGCGCTGGCCGCCGATCTGATCCTGCCCACCGCCATGTGGGTCGAGAAAGAAGGTGCCTATGGCAACGCCGAACGGCGCACTCAGTTCTGGCGCGAACAGGTGTCGGCACCGGGCGATTCCAAGTCGGACGTCTGGCAGGTCATGGAGTTCTCGAAGCGCTTCAAGACCGAAGATGTGTGGCCGGAGGAGCTGTTGGCCCTGAAGCCCGAGCTGCGCGGCAAGACCTTGTTCGAAGTTCTCTATGAGAACGGCAAGGTCAACAAATACCCGACCAGCGAAGTCGCCGAAGGGTTCAACAACCATGAAAGCACCGATTTCGGGTTTTACGTCCAGAAAGGCCTGTTCGAAGAATATGCCGACTTTGGCCGCGGTCATGCCCACGATCTGGCCGACTTCGATGTCTATCACAAAGCCCGCGGTCTGCGCTGGCCCGTGGTTGACGGCAAAGAGACGCTGTATCGCTTCCGCGAAGGCTATGACCCCTATGTGAAAAAGGGCGAGGGCGTGAAGTTTTATGGCAAGCCCGATGGCAAAGCCAACATCATCTATGCGCCTTACGAGCCCGCCGCCGAGGTGCCGGATGATGAATACGACCTGTGGTTCGTCACCGGGCGCGTGCTGGAGCACTGGCACTCGGGGTCGATGACCCGTCGCGTGCCGGAACTGCACCGGTCCTTCCCGTCCGCCGTGGTGTTCATGCACCCCGATGACGCCAAGGATCGCGGTCTGCGCCGGGGTCAGGAAATCACCGTGTCCTCGCGCCGTGGGGATGTTCGGTCGCGGGTCGAAACCCGGGGCCGCAACAAACCGCCCCGCGGTGTGGTGTTCATGCCCTGGTTCGACGAAGGCCAGTTGACCAATAAACTGACCTTGGATGCAACTTGCCCGATCTCGAAAGAGACCGATTTCAAGAAATGCGCCGTGAAGATCGAACGTGCCTAAGACTTGATGCAACGACTATAAACCGAGGATAAGACCATGCCCGCCGCGAAGAAACGCAATCCCAGTGCCATGGACCGGCGCCGCTTCCTTCAGGACGCTGCGCGGGTGACGGCGGGCTGTGCGGTGGCGGGCATGGCGCTTTCACAATTCGTAACGGACGCCAAGGCCCTGCCGACCCGGTCGATCCGACCGCCAGGCGCTTTGCCCGACGAAGCCGACTTTCTGGCCGCCTGCATTCGCTGCGGCCTGTGTGTGCGCGATTGTCCCTATGACACGCTGAAACTGGCCGAACTGGGCTTGGATGGCGCCGCCACCGGCACGCCGTTTTTCACCGCCCGCGATATTCCTTGCGAGATGTGTGATGACATCCCCTGCGTCGCCGCCTGTCCGACGGGCGCGCTGGATCACGGGTTGACCAACATCGACGACGCCGACATGGGCCTTGCGGTTCTGATCGACGAAGAAACCTGCCTGAACGCTTTGGGGCTGCGCTGTGACGTGTGTTATCGGGTTTGCCCGGTGATTGACGAGGCGATTACGCTGGAGCGTCGCCATAACGAACGGTCCGGCCACCACGCGATTTTCATGCCTGTCGTGCATTCCGACAAATGCACCGGCTGTGGCAAATGCGAAAAATCCTGTGTCCTGCCCGGAGAGGCCGCGATCAAGGTCCTGCCACGCCGCATCGCCATGGCGGACGCCGCCGAGCACTATAAGCTGGGCTGGGAAGACCGCGAACAGCTGGTGGATGAAATCATCGACCTGCCGGACCGTTTGCCCGGCGAAGGCACGGACAATCTGGTTGCCCCCGGTGGATACCTTGATGGTCTGCCCGATCCTTCGATGGAGGGTGGTTTTACGCCCAGCGTGACCCTTCCCGGAACAGGGGGGACGAACTGATGTCGGACAAAACCAAACGTCCTGTCGGCCAAGAGGCCATTGACGAAAAGGGCTGGTGGCTGGCCCATAAATTCTTGGTCCTGCGCCGTGTCTCGCAAGCCTTTTTCCTGGGTCTGTTCCTGCTGGGGCCGTGGTTTGGTATCTGGTGGGTCAAGGGCAACCTGTCCGGGTCGCTGACCTTTGATATTCTGCCGCTGACGGATCCGTTCATCTTTGTGCAGACGCTGTTTGCGCTGCATTGGCCCGAAACCACCGCCATCATCGGTGCGCTGATCGTCGGGGTGACCTATGCCCTGATCGGCGGGCGGGTCTATTGCAGCTGGGTCTGCCCGATCAATCCGGTGACGGACGGGGCGCATTGGCTGCATGACAAGCTGGGCCTGCAAAAAGGCTGGCAGCCGAAACGGTCGACCCGCTTCTGGGTCATGGGTATGGTTCTGGTCGTGTCCGCCGTCACTGGCACCATCGCCTGGGAGGTCGTCAATCCGATCTCGATGCTGCACCGCGGGCTGATCTTTGGCATGGGCTTTGCCTGGACCTTTGTCCTTGCCGTGTTCCTGTTCGACCTGTTCGTGTCGCGCCGGGGCTGGTGCGGCCATCTGTGCCCGGTCGGTGCCTTTTACGGCCTGCTGGGAACCCGCTCCGTCGTCCGCGTCAGCGCGGTGAAACGGTCCGAATGCGACGATTGCATGGATTGTTTTGCGGTCTGCCCGGAAATGCACGTGATTACCCCGGCCCTGCGTGGGACCGACGCCGACACGCCGATCATCCTGTCGGCGGACTGTACCAACTGCGGTCGCTGCGTGGATGTCTGCGCGCCGGACGTCTTCAAGTTCACCACCCGTTTCGATGACACCCTTGCGCCCGCCCGCACGGAACGGAAGAAACCCAAACACCAATCCGAGGCCAGTCGCGCGGCCTAAGACAACCACGGGAGATGCCCCATGAAAAAGACCACTTTTATCAGCGCACTTGCGGCTTCGGCCATGCTGGCCGGCCTTGCCTTTGCCCAAACGGCCGGAGGCGTGGATACCCTGCGTGGCGCCGCAGTTGACGAACCCGTTGCGGTCGAAGACGTGTTTCACCAGGATGAAACCCGCTTCACGCGCAACTATCGACAGCAACCGCCGCTGGTGCCCCACTCGATTGACCAATACCAGATCGACCTGAAGGCCAACCGCTGCCTGTCCTGCCATGACTGGACCACGGCGGGCGATCGTAAGGCTCCGACCCTGTCGATGACCCACTATCTGGACCGTGAAGGCAACCAGATGGACACCGTCGCCGGGACCCGTTGGTTCTGTAATCAATGCCACGTGCCGCAGGCCGATGCGCCTGCTCTGGTGGAAAACACCTTCGAAGCGTCGAACTGATCGCGGCTGAGCGAGGGAAAGGATAACAGACATGTCTGAAACGAACCCAGGATTCATCCGCCGCTTCTGGCGCTTCTTCTGGTCGCCCTCGGGTGTCCTGTCGCTGGGCTTCCTGTTGGTTGTCGGTTTCGTTGTGGGTGTCGCCTTTTGGGGCGGCTTTCACTGGGCGCTTGAGGCCACCAACAACGAAGACTTCTGCGTCTCGTGTCACGAGATGAAGGACAACGTGTACGCCGAATACCAAGGCACCGTTCACCAGAACAACAGCTCAGGCGTGCGGGCAACCTGCCCGGATTGCCACGTGCCGAAAGACTGGTGGCCCAAGATCATTCGCAAGATCCAGGCTTCAAAGGAGCTGTATGGCCACTTTGTCACCGGTGTGATCGACACCCCCGAGAAGTTCGAAGAACACCGCCTGTATCTGGCCAGCCGCGTCTGGACCGCGATGAAGACGACGGATTCGCGCGAATGTCGCAACTGCCACAAGTTCGACTATATGGACTTTACGTTGCAAGAGGGTCGCGCCGCTGACAACCACCAAATCGCCCTGGACGAAGGCAAGACCTGTATCGACTGCCACCAGGGCATCGCCCACAACCTGCCCGAAGGGTGGCAGGACGCCTATGAGGACCTGTCGGCAGACCTGGCCGCCAATGGCCACATGGTCACACCGCGCGCCCGCGCTGTTGCCGATCTGCAAGGGTATCTGGAGGGTGGCGAAAGCGACTAGTCGAAAACACAAGTCGGGCCGCGCTTGACGGGCGGCCCGTTTTGCCAAGGATGAACATATGAAATTCGCCTATACCATCGCGCCGGGGCGCGGAGAGACCAACCTATTGCTGGCCGATGTGGCCGGGGTCATGACCTCGGCTGGGCTGCGTGTCTGTGGGACGGTTCAAATTGAT
>DFBF01000289.1:0-915 GCA_002367285.1 Rhodobacteraceae bacterium UBA3087
GGGGTCGGGATGGCCAGCCAGAAGCCGTTCTTCGAGCGGATCAGCGCGCCCTCGTCATGGGCACCGATGATCTGCGGGGCCTTTGACTAGACCAATGACGCGGCCCCGATGATGATGCCGTGCTTTGGATAACGCGCCATGCGGATAGTGCGGGCCAGCTTTGGCCCCAGCCCGGTTCCGGTGATCTGCGCACGCCAGTCGGATTTCAGGCGCTCACCTGCTTGTGTGACACCCAGCGTGACAGCCCGTTCGGCAGCCAAGGTCTCCTCGGCCATGATCTTTGCCAGATCGGGAGAGAAGCTGATGGACATCTTCATGCAGGGCAGTTCATGCAGGTCGGGCTTCAATGCTCCAGAACAACCGCTCCGGGTCCCGCACCGGTTCGCCCTGAATCAAGAAGGCCTCGCCGTCGATCTCGATCCGATCACCCGGCCGGGGCGCTGCAACCTCACTGACCCTGAGATCGAAGCGCTGCGTTTCCGACCAGAGCTTTGCCTCGCCAAAGCCGGTGATGCTGTCGGCACGGCGCGCCACCACGCGGACGAGGACGGGTATGCCGCCCCCGGCCGTGTAGATCGCCTCAGTGCCTATGTTGGTATCGGCAAACAGTGCATCAAGTGCAATGGCGACAGCGTTCATTGCAGCGTTTCCAGTTTACATTGAGACAGGGTATCATTTGGCCCGCCGAGGCAGCCTTTGTTCACATGGGCGTTCGGCGGGCCAAATGATTCCACGTTAACTGGAGACGCCTTAGGTGCGCCGGGCGCTACGCAGGACCTGTGGACGGGTGCAGATCGGCAGCGGGTTGGACTCAATCTCGAGGCGCACCCATTCATCGCGATCCCGGTCCGGGATGGAACGGGCATAGAGCGGCAGGCCCAAGGTGTTGACCGTCTCGAAGGTATCCGCCGGGGC
>DFBF01000289.1:950-2783 GCA_002367285.1 Rhodobacteraceae bacterium UBA3087
GGCGTAGTAGATTTCAAACAGCCCTTCGACACCTTCGGGATAGAACACCGCCTTGTCGACCGGGATACCGAAGGCCGCGTTGCCGCGATACCGGCGGAAGTTGATACCGCCGAAGCTGACCTCATCCGACACCCGGCTGCGCAGATCGGCAGCAGCGGCGGTGTTGAGGTAGGTTTCCCGCACTTCCTTGTGGGCCACCAGATCGGCGAAGAACGCCGAGCCGCATTCCGCGCGCAGTTGCACCGCACCGGTGGAAAGACCACCGAGGGTTTCCTCAACGCTTTCGATCAGGGCCTGACAGCGTTTGCGAAGGGCACCGGAGCCAGGCGAGGCATTGTCCAGATCAAAGTCGACCTCGGCCGCCGGGGTGATGGCGAACTCGGTGAAGTAGTCGATGACGGTGGTGCCATTCTTTGGGTCCAGAACCTTGCCCTGAATGCCGTTCAGCAGGTGATACTCAAAAGTAGCCTCTGCATCAGAGCGCAACCGGCGCAAACGCCTTGCCACTTCAGCCTGGATTTGCTGGGTTTCGCTTTCCTGCCCAAATGCCCGAATGCCCTGGATTTCTGAGGCCCAGAGCACGTCCTGCTTCTTGAACTGGCGACACACAAAGGCGCGCACATCGCGGTGTTCGGGCACCTGTTGGTCATAGGCCGATCCGCGTTCGGAAAACGGGATCAGCGACAGGGTGCCATCGCGGGACTCAATGACAACAGTGCGGGCCCGAACGCCGCGATCGGAGAACAGGCCGGAGCCTGACAGAGTTGCGGGCTTGAAGGGGATGTTTTCCAGCGCGCGGGTGAGTTCGATGACCGAAAAGGCATCGGTCTCGAAGATATCCATGGTGGCCATGTGTGGCCTCCTTTCAAAACAGATTTAGCGGGTGAGGATGCCGACGGCGGCGAGCGCGGTGTGCGCAGCGGTGATTTCCGGTGCCGTGGGTGTGCCGGTGAACACCAGATCGTTGATGTTGACGATGGCTGGACCGCGCAGCAGCACAACGGCATCCACATCGGCTGCCGTGGCATCGGCCTTGCCCCAGAGCACCGCAACGGCGGTCTCGGTACCATCGACGGCGGCCGGGTCATGAGCGGCGTATTTGTCCGATGCGGTGATCTTGCCGAGTACGGTACCCGGCTCCAGTACCGGATTTGCTCCGCCGGTGGCGATGGTGACGACCTCACGGCAGTAATCGCGGAAGGCCTCCCAAACAATAAAGCCGCCTGCGTGGCGGCCTTCGGTCAGAATGGTCATGTTGGATTATCCTTTGCGTTTGAAGGTTCGGGCGATCACGTCGCCCCAGGGTTTTGCCTGAGGCGCGGGGCCCGGCTGTGGGTGGGCAGCTGAGATTTCGGGTTCATTGGCAGCCTTGGCATCGATCAGAGTCTTGCGGATGTCTTCGAGGCTGGTTTCAGCAGTTAGGAACGAGGTCGCCATCTGCGGTTGCCCTGCGAGGCGACACAGATCGACGACGGCCTTGGCGTAGGACATGACCTCGTTGTGAATGCCAACTGGGTCCGGGTCGGAAGGCACTGGCGCAGGAGTTTCGGGCTCAAGGGCAGCGGCAGTTTCCTTCGCCTCGCTGGGGGACGGCCCGGGCTTCGTGCTGAGATCGGTCGGGGCTGCTGAAGCCGGTTCGGGTTCCGGAGTGCCCTCTGCCGAGTCGCCCAGCTCTGTTTCCACACTGTCCTGCGAACTCGCCTTTTCCACTGCATCAACCAGATCAGCAGGTGCGTTGCGGAACTGGGTAATGTCGAAACTGGCGGCAATTCGCACCGGCTCAACCACCTTGTCTGCGAGGCCCAATTCCAGCGCGTCTGCAGCATCAAGCCA
>DFBF01000289.1:2805-2958 GCA_002367285.1 Rhodobacteraceae bacterium UBA3087
TAGCCCCGCACCAGAGAACCCGCGATCTTGTCCAGCGCCTCAGCCATGGAGCGCATGTCACCGGCATTGCCCATCACCATGCCCGAAGGATCATGGATCATCAGGAAGGCATTCTCCGGCATCACCACTGTATCGCCCGCCATGGCGATGTAG
>DFBF01000094.1:0-190 GCA_002367285.1 Rhodobacteraceae bacterium UBA3087
GCCCGTGCGACCGCCCCCTGGCTGAAGCAGTTCGATTTCGAACGCGCCATGACCGACAAAGGCCGCTTTGCTGGCTTCATGCAGAGTTTTTCCGTCACCGTGATTGAAGACGACTATGCCGCGCTGACCGGATGCGCCCATCATCTGGCGCATATTCTGGCGATTTAAAAAAATGCGGCGCCGTTTAGGC
>DFBF01000094.1:256-3384 GCA_002367285.1 Rhodobacteraceae bacterium UBA3087
TGTGTACGACATTGAAAATGGGGGGGCTGCGATGACCTCGGCAACTTTAATGCTCGAGGCGCGGCTCGACCTGAAAACTGCGGCACAAACCGCCACGGCTGTCATGGAACATGACGGCCAGGACCTGACCCTGGATGCAAGCCAGGTCACCCATTTCGGCGCTCTGGGCGTACAGGTGCTGCGCGCTGCGGCCCGTACCTGGTCCGAAAACGGTCATGCCCTTGCCCTTGTGAATGCCTCAAGCGACTGCGTCGATCAGATGGTTCTGCTTGGGTATGAGCCGGCGACGATTACCCAATGGGAGGATACTGAATGAGTATCAATGTTCTTGCTGTCGATGACAGCCGCACCATGCGCGACATGGTGCGCCTGGCCCTGTTGGGCGCCGGGATTGAGGCGGAAGTCGCCGAAGACGGCGTTCACGGGCTGGAAGTTCTGGATGACATGTCCCCCCCGGACGCCATCATCACCGACATCAACATGCCGCGTATGGACGGGTTTCAGTTCATTGATGCCGTGCGCGCCAAAGACGAATACAACGCCATACCGATCCTGGTCCTGACGACGGAAAGCGCCACCGACATGAAGCTGCGCGCCCGCGAAGCCGGCGCAACCGGGTGGATCGTGAAACCTTTTGACCCGGCAAAACTGGTCAAGGCCGTCAGAATGGTAGCGGGGTAAGCACATGTCAGATCCAATGGCCGAAATCCGCGCCTCCTTCTTCATTGAATGCGAGGAGCTTCTCGAAGCCCTGCAGGATGGCCTGCAAACGATGTATGACGGCGCGCAGGATGACGAAACAGTGAACATCGTCTTTCGGGCGGTTCATTCGATCAAGGGCGGTGCCGGGGCGTTTGGCCTGGACACGCTCGTGGGGTTTGCCCACCAGTTCGAAACCGTTCTGGACGAGGTGCGGTCGGGCACCCTTGCCGCTGACACAGACGTGCTGAAACTGTTCTTCCAATGCGGCGACGTTCTTGCCGACCTTGTGCGCGAAAGCCGGGACGCGCTGCCCCATGACACCAGCGTATCAGCACCGGTTCTTGCGGATTTGGCAGCCCTTCTGGGCGACAAAGGCACCGAGGAAGAAGAAGAACTTGAGTTTCAACCCATGGGCCTGTCTCTGGCCCTTCCAGGTCTGGATATTGCTGAAACAGGCGCTGATGACAGCCAGGATCTGCTGGCCTGTGAACCATCCTGGACCATCCATTTCACGCCCCATGCCGTCCTGTTTTCCAGCGGCAATGAACCGCTGTTCCTGTTTAAAGGCCTGCGTGATCTGGGCCCCATGGAGGCCGTCTGCCAAGTCAATGACCTCCCTGCACTGGCGGACCTCGACACAGGGGCAAGCCACCTGACCTGGGTCATCTCTCTGACGACCAGCGAAGGTGAAGGCGCAATTCGCGAGGCCTTCGAATTCGTCGATGGTCTGTGCGACCTGGAGATCGAACAAGACACCCCGACCCTGCCCGAGCTTGCGACTTTGCCCGACCTCCCGGCTCTGCCAGACTTGCCTGACCTGCCAAGCCTGAATGACGACACGGGCTCAGGCGAAAGCCCTGACGCCGCCCCAGTCCCCGACATGGAAATGCCCGCCGCGCCGGACACCGCAGCGGCTCCAGATCCGGCACCGCAAACCGTGGCCGCACCGCCCGCAAAAGCGGCCCCAGCCAAGTCTGAGACCCCTGCTCCTGCCCAGAAAACCGCCGCACCATCCCCCCGCGCAACCGTGCGTGTCGATCTGGACCGGATTGACCGGTTGGTGAACCTGGTCGGCGAAATCGTGATCAATCAGGCGATGCTGACCCAAAGTGTAGAAGAGGCCGGCCTGGCCCCGAATTCGGCAGTCCGCACCGGGCTCGAAGAATTCCTGCAACTGACGCGGGACATTCAGGAAAGCGTGATGATGATCCGCGCCCAGCCGGTCAAATCCCTATTCCAGCGCATGTCCCGTATCGTACGCGAGTCCTCAGCCGGAATCGGCAAAGACGTGCGGCTCCGCACCGAGGGCGAAAACACCGAAGTCGACAAAACCGTCATCGAACGCCTCGCTGACCCTCTGACGCATATGATCCGAAATGCCGTTGATCACGGGTTGGAATCCACCGAAGAGCGGACCGCTGCCGGAAAATCCGCCGAAGGCAATGTCTATTTGACGGCAATGCACCGATCCGGCCGTGTGGTCATCGAAGTGGCCGATGATGGCGATGGCATCAATCGTGAGAAAGTGCGCAAGATCGCCGAAGAAAAGGGCCTAATCGCGCCAGACCTGCCGCTGTCCGACGGTGACATCGACAACCTACTGTTCTTGCCTGGATTTTCAACTGCGGACGAGGTCTCGAACCTGTCCGGCCGCGGCGTCGGCATGGATGTGGTCAGAAGCTCGATCCAGGCACTTGGGGGGCGAATTTCGATCACATCGGAACGCGGCAAAGGCACGACGTTTTCAATCTCTCTGCCCTTGACGCTGGCCGTTCTTGACGGAATGGTCGTCCGGGTTGCCGGTGAAACGCTTGTCGTTCCGTTGAATTCAATTCTTGAGACCCTCGCCCTCACGCGTGAAGAAATTCGCGAGTTCGGCCCGGAAACCCATGTGGTGAAGATTCGCGACAGCTTTGTTCCGCTGTTGGATCTAGGCGCGGAACTTGGTTATCGCCGCCCGTTGGACGACTATTCTGGCGGCGTGGTTCTTTTGATCGCCCAGGAGGATTCCAGCAGAGCTGCGGTGGTCGTGGATGCGATCGAAGACCAAAGACAGGTCGTGATCAAAGGGCTGCAAGACAGCTATGGTCGCGTGCCCGGAATTGCCGCGGCAACAATCCTGGGAGATGGCCAAATCGCCCTGATTTTGGACCCCGTGGACCTGATCACCCAAGCAAGTGGCCGCACCCGAAACCCCCACACAATCGTTTCGAAAGCAGGATAAGCATCATGACCGACGCAACCAATCAAATCGACAAACAGAAAGACGGCACGGAAATCGAGCTGTTGTCCTTCCTTGTCGGCGGTCAGGACTATTCCGTCGATATTATGTCCGTTCGGGAAATTCGGGGGGGGGCAAAAGCGACCTCTCTGCCCCACTCCCCCGCCTACGTTCAGGGTGTCATCAACCTGCGCGGCACGGTTCT
>DFBF01000094.1:3428-16656 GCA_002367285.1 Rhodobacteraceae bacterium UBA3087
GATCGCAATGTCATCATTGTCGTGGCAATTGAAGAACGGACCGTTGGCCTGATGGTGGACGCGGTGTCCGATATCCTGGCGATCTCCGAGGAAGACATGCAACCGCCGCCCGAAATGCCTGCGGACAATGAACGGAACTTCGTTTCGGCTCTGACCATTGTCGATGGACGCATGATCCGCATTCTTGACCTCAACGCAGTGCTTCCCCCGGCCGCCGAGGAAGCCGCATGAACCAACTCCTCCAATCCACCGGGTCTGCGATCACGGGTCCTCCTCTTGAAGAAACCGCCTTCAAGCGGATCGCATCCATTGCACATATGGAAGCCGGCCTGGCAATCGCGCCAGGCAAGGCAGCCATGGTTCGAACACGCCTTGCACGTAGGCTGAGGGCCCTGAAACTGGACAGCTATGACGCCTATTGTGAACTTGTTGCGAGTGACGCAGGTAGCGTTGAACGGCGCGAGATGATTTCAGCGCTCACGACCAACGTGTCTCACTTTTTCCGGGAAGATCATCACTTTGACCGGATGAAAAGTGAAGTTCTTCCGGACCTTTTGGACAAGGCCAAGAACGGAGGTCGTGTCCGGATCTGGTCGGCAGGCTGTTCAAACGGTCAGGAACCCTATTCGATCGCAATGACAATTCTGGAAATGGCAAACCTGCCAGAGACAGCAGACCTGCGTATTCTGGCAACAGACATCGACCCTAAAGTCATCTCCTTTGCGCGGCAGGGTATTTATGATCAACGCATGATGGCGGGGCTACCCGCGGACATGCGGGACAAGTATTTTTCGCATTCGGCGTCAGGTCCTGGGCAATGGGCGGTGTCGGATGCGCTGAAGAAACTTGTGGTTTTTCGCGAATTGAATCTGCTGCAAAAATGGCCGATGCGTGGCTCGTTTGACGTCATTTTGTGCCGCAACGTCGTTATCTACTTTGATGCGGACACCCAAACCCGGCTTTGGCACAGCTTTTCGAACGCCATGCACCCTGACTCGTGGCTGTTTCTTGGTCACTCCGAGCGCGTTTCCGATTGTTGCATGCACCTGTTTTCCAACCGTGGTGTTACCGCGTACCAGCGCACTGATGGCTTGCGCTCCCCCATTGCAAGCTCGAACGCGCACTCCTGAAAGGACAAGATCATGGCACTTCGTGACCAGTTGAGAACAATTGTGGTGGATGACATGTCAACCAGCCGCGGTCTTATCACGCAAGCCCTGGACGGCTTCGGTGTTCGCCAAATTGAAAGCGCACCCGATGGCCCTTCCGCTCTCCAAAAAATTGCGGCTTGGCCTGTCCATCTTGTCATTTCCGACATGAATATGCCCGGTATGAATGGTCTCCAACTTCTGCATGCACTGCGAACAGCGCCGCAAACCAAAGGTGTTGGCTTCTTGCTGATCACCGGCAAAGCCGATCGCGAAATCATCGAGCATGGCAAGAAGCTCGGGATGAACAACTTCCTGAAAAAACCCTTCCAACCCGATGAGTTGCGTAAAGCGATTGAAGCGATTGTTGGGCGTCTCTAAGGATTTCTCCATGAAACAACACCCGCAAGAGACCGCCCCGGACACCGGGAGTGAAATCCTCATGAGCAAGCTGCTGGCAGGATGTTCAACTGAGATTGCGGCGTCAGCACGGTCTTGTACGCAATTGCAATGGGTGATGTCCCGGCTTCTTGAAACGGCCCAACATCCAGACCTAGCCGCCGAAATGCATGTTCTGCAAGACATCGACCGTCTCCAGCAGACACTGGGGGATCTCGCATGCCTTCTGGAACTGATCAGTAGCCGAGCATTGGAACAGCCCGTTCAAAAAGAGGATTTTTTGTCGTCTCTCCGACTGGTCTCTCTTCGTACCCGCCTGTTGAATGAACCCGCTGGATCTGACAGCCAGCAAGAAGGTCTTGAAAGCTGTGAGGCCAGTGATGTGACTTGGCTATAAGCCATCTGGTCGCACAGGTTCAAACACGCGATTGAAAGATCGAAACCGCATAACAAAAATCCACCAGAACGCTCAATGCTTTTGGTGGCTTTGCTGTTTCAAAACAACTCAATCTCATTGTGTACAACCGGGTTGGGCACGACAATTGGAACTTTGTTGTCCACTATTTTCACGCGGGCCCGCCCAGTCCCTGGCCAAAATTCCAAGCGGCGTGCTTTGTCTCCCCCCAAATCACCACCAACATGTTGAATCCGTTCACGGGCAAGAAAATCGATTACAAACTCACCATTTCGAACCCCTGCGTCGGACAGGCCTTGTATCATGCATGCACCGCCAAACACCTTCGCCTGAAGATTAAAGCGATCGGCACCCTGCCGGATCAAACCATTGATCAGGAGCTCCATCCCATTCACCCCATGGCCAAAAACATCGACTGCGTTACGGCTATCATCAGTGAACAATACATGGTTCATCCCGCCAATACCCCTGGCCGGGTCCCACAAACAAGCTGATACGCACGATCCCAGAAGTGTCGCAATCACGCGTTCCCTCCCTGCTTCGATCGCATGCTCACCCTGGCTAATATAGGTCCTCTGTAGGTGTCCATTTATTCCGCTGATGGCAGTCATGTGCGCACCTCGCTATTTTTCCGGTTTGTTTCATCCAGGATGCGACCTGCGATCCCCCCAAGGGGAAGGGACACATCGACACCGCCCAATTCGCAAGCCATCCTCGGCATGCCATAAATCACACTTGTTTCCTTGTCCTGAGCGATGCAGAGCGCGCCTTCAGATCTCAGCGCCGCCATTCCCGCAGCTCCGTCCGAACCCATACCCGTCAGAAGGGTTGCAATGGCCCTGGATGCAACGGGCCGCGCGGACAAAAACAGGGCATCAACAGACGGACGATGGCCGGAAACCTTTTCTCCTGAACGCAATCGGGTTCGGGTTCCATCCGCGGACAATTCCATGTGATGTTCGCCCCCAGGGGCAATCATGACCTGGCCCTGCTGCACCAGTGAGGCGTCCTGTGCCAAACTGACATTCGGTTTGCAAATTCCGTTCAGCCGGGCCGCAAAATTCACCAGAAACTGTGCTGGCATATGTTGTGTTATCAGTGTCGGTGGGCAGTCCGTGGGGAAGCCGGTCAAAACAGCTTCTAGAGCTTCGACACCGCCTGTGGACGCACCGATCAAAACGATCTTGTTGTTCCAATTTCTGTTTCCCTGCCTGTATGGCACCGTTGGTTGGATCCGAGCGGCCCCCATGACCCGCGCTTTGGCCGCCAAACAAAGGGCGTCGGCAAGGGCGGAAAGCGTTTCTTCTGCTCTTCCAAACCTGGGCTTACCAATGCACTCCACGGCGCCCAGAGCCAGAGCGCGAACCGCTGCTTCGCTGCCCTTCACGGTATGGGATGAGACCATGACCACCGGCATCGGACGTGCCTTCATCAGGCGTCGCAGGAACTCCAAACCATCCATTTGCGGCATTTCAACATCCAATGTCATGACATCTGGATTGTGCTTGCGGACGGCTTCACGCGCTTCGCGGGCCGAGCCGGCTTCGGCGACAACATCCAGCCTCGGGTCCGCTTCGAGGCCAAGCTTGATAAGTCGGCGAATACTGGCGCTGTCATCGACAATCAAGACACGCACACTGTCAGACATGTTTATCCTCCAAGACAGCCCTCCGATTGAAGTGTTGTCCCGTCATCAGAAATCATCCCAATCATCTTCGACCGGCTGCATGGCCGTGGCGGTGGCTGTCGCCGATGTGTGGGATACAGCTGGCGAGGACTGCACCGGTTCTGTGGCGGCAGGCACCGGCCCACGGCGCGTGCTAAACACGTCGGGGGCCACGATCGTTGCGCTGTTTGGCGCGGCGGCGCCGGTCTTGAACCGAGCCATCGTTTGCGTCAGGGAATCTGCTTCGCGGGTCAATGCGTGGCTGGCCGCCGTGGTTTCTTCGAACATTGCCGCGTTCTGCTGGGTCACCTGATCCAGCTGGTTCACCGCCGCGTTGATCTCTGCAAGGCCCGCGCTTTGTTCCCGCGCCGACACGGCGATTTCGGATACATTGCGGCTGATCTCGCTGACGCTTTCGACGATCCCCTCCAACGCGGACCCCGCCTGGTCGACCAGTTCGGCACCGCGTTTCACCTGGGCACCTGAGGCCGATATCTGCTCCTTGATCTCGCTCGCCGCATCCGAGGAGCGTTGCGCCAAGGCCCGCACTTCCGAGGCCACAACCGCGAAGCCACGCCCTGCTTCGCCCGCCCGGGCGGCTTCCACCCCCGCGTTCAACGCCAACAGGTTGGTCTGGAAGGCAATGTCGTCAATCACATTGGTGATCTTGGAAATCTGCTTGGAGGAGTTTTCGATCTCGCCCATCGCGCCGACCGCTTCCCGCACCACCGCGCCCGAGGCTTCGGCGTTCTGGCGGGCTGTTTCCACCACCGCGTTGGCATGCGCGGCCCCATCGGCCGCCGAGCGCACCGAGGAGGTCAGCTCATCCAGTGCCGAAGCGGTTTCTTCAAGCGTCGCCGCCTGTTTTTCCGTGCGTTGCGACAGGTCATCCGCAGCGTTGGATATCTCGCTGGCCTCGCCGTTGATCAGGTCGGCGTTCTCGACAACCCCCTGCATCGCGCCCAAAAGGCGATCGACGGCGTCGTTGAAATCAAGCCGCAACTGGTCGTAATCCGCGCTGAAGGCTTCGTCGATCTTGGTGGTCAGATCGCCGTCCGACAGGCTTTCCAGCCCGACGCGCAGCGCATCGACAACCTGGTTCTGCGCCCGCTCCATCTCAAGACGCGTCGCCTCGGCCTGCTCAATCGCCCGGCGTGTTTCGGTCACATCATTGCCGATCAAAACAATCCGCAAAGCCCGCCCGTTCGCATCGATAACCGGGGAAAAACCGCCGTCAACAATGGCCATTTCACCATTCGCACGCGGCAGTTCAAAGCGACCATAGACGGACTCACCTTTGTTCAAACGGTCAAACACCGCCCCCCGTTCGCGCGCCATGTCTTCATCAAAATTGAACAACGCATCGCTCGTGCGCCCCTTGAGGCGGCCTTCTTCCTCGCCCATCATGATGCAGAAGTGCGGGTTTGAATTGATCAACTCACCGGTCATCTGGAATTCTGCTTTGACCTGGTTCGTGTCAATTGCTTTCAAAATCGCTTCGTTCAGATACTGCGCTGTGACATCAGTCCATTCAACAACATAGCCCATCGTCTCACCAGCATCGTCCGTCACCATGCTGATATCCAGATTGAACCGACTTTCACCAATCGCGATGCTGGCATGGTACGGCAGGTTTGCGGGATCTTGCAGCATGGAGCGCACCTGCGCGCGCATGTCTGGTTCGTTATAGAAGTCCATGTTTGTCCCGACCATATTGGCCGGATCAAAATCGTCTCCGAACTGTCGGAAATCTTCAATATGGGTGTTCAGTGCATCGATCAGGGCGGGGTTGACGGATGTGATCAGCATATTCGCATCCGCCATCATGATGCAGGCAGACGAGCCTTCAAAGGCCGTCCCGCGGAACTTGTTTTCCTGTGCCTGAACCACCCCCAATGCCATTTGTTGGCTGAAGTCCTGCAAGGTCTGGGCAATCATGCCGAATTCATCACCCCGATGCCGCCCAGCGACGTCGATATCATAGTCTTCGGCCGAAACCCGATCGATCGCCTGCCCCAACCCGGCCAGCGGCTTGGTCACAATAAGGCGGACCCCCAACACCATGCCCAGCAAGGACAGCAGGAGCACACCGGCCGACAGGGCCAGGGCGACAAGCTGTTGGCTGGCAACCTGTTCGTGCAAATGTTCTGCCGTCCAGGCCAGCGCCAGAACGCCCAGAACCTTGCCTGTTCCGGTCTTCACGGGATGTGCCCGCAACAGACCGTTTTGCGACGCCACGACCTCTCCGCGTTCCAAAGCTGTTTGGGCCAGGGCCAGAAGCTCCGCGTTGTCAAAGCCTTCGGTCCCAGCCTCGGTCAGGACCTTTCCCCGGTCACTCAGCGCCAGGCCATAAAGGGTTTCGGATGCTTCATCCTCGACCAGATCAAGGATACGTTTTTCGATCCCGCGCGCGTTGCGCATCTGGAACGATCCTTGCAACACGGCCCCCGTGAATTCGGTCATCTCCGAGGCCTGATGCGCCATGGTGTCATCCACGATTGCATTGCTGACCCGATAGGACAGGACCGACAGCGCCAGGCCAAAAATGGCCCCGCCGACGGCCACCATCGAGGCAATCTTGAAAAAGACGGTATTGAAAATGACGCGGCGTTTTTTCACCGGGGTTGCCTGATCCATTTTATGGGCCTCTGACTTGGGTTCGGATGTCGGATTGTGTAGTGTACTTGTGTCATCGGGGCCCTGCCCGGGTCTGTCTTGCCCTGGTTGGGCAAGTTTCAAATCCTTCAACGATTGAGCATCAGTTTGCGGCATGGGTCCTCCGTCCCCCCGACAGATCTGTCGGGGCAGCAATTGCGTATTTACAGGGACATTAGATCAGCAGAGTTGCGACCGCGTTAATCGCGCCAGCAAGAAAGAAGATAAAATCTTCTGGAAGGTAAGTTTCGTCTAAAAACAGTTCATTAGAACTTCAAACACCCCAATCTATCACGACTTTTCCGGCCTGACCGCGCCGCATCGCGTCAAAACCGGAGGCAAAATCGCCTATCCCGATCCGATGGGTAATCAGGCCGGACAGGTCCAGGCCGGTCTGGATAAGGGCGATCATCTTGTACTATGTTTCGAACATCTCGCGCCCATAGATGCCCTTGATATGGAGCATCTTGAAGATGACCGAATTCCAGTCGACCGGGAAATCTGCGGGCGCGATGCCCAACAGGGCCAGCTTGCCACCGTTGTTCAGCCGCGCAATCATCTGGCGCATCATCGGGCAAGGCAACGACATTGCGCGCCGGAGGGCAGACATATTCGGCAAAGCTGCCGGGGCGGTTCACGCCCACGCCCAGCGTGTTGCGGCACAGATGGCCCCTGCCCGCCCGGCGATTGCGGCAATGGCCACAGGTCACGTGGCCTTCACCCGAGACACGTTGGCCGATGTGATAATCGGTGACGGCTGCGCCCATATCGACCACCTCGCCCATGAATTCATGGCCTACGACCATGGACACGGGCACGGTTTTGGCCGACCATTCATCCCAGTTCCAGATATGCACATCGGTGCCGCAGATCGCCGATTTGCGCCCCCGGATCGGCACGTCAGTCGGCCCGGGTTATGGCGCCAGAACGCGCTCCATCCACAGGCCTTCATGGGCGTGGGCCTTGACCAGCGCCTTCATCATATTGTCCATCAAATCACCCCCAATTCACGCCCGACTGCGGCAAAGGCGTTGATCGCATCGTCCAGCTGATCCAGGCTGTGGGCCGCCGACATCTGGGTGCGAATCCGGTCCTGGCCCACCGGCACGACCGGAAAGGAAAAGGCCGTGACATAGACGCCGCGCGCCTTCAGCGCCGCCGCCATGTCCTGCGCCAGTTGCGGATCACGCAGCATCACCGGAATGATCGGATGGGCCCCCGGCAGCAGGTCAAACCCCAGCCCGCCCATACGGTCGCGAAAATGGCGCGCGTTGCGAAACAGGGCGGAGCGCAGCCCGTCGCCGGCCTCGAGCATATCAAGCACCGTCAGCGACGTCGCCGCAATCACCGGCGCCAGTGTGTTGGAAAACAAATAGGGTCGCGAGCGTTGCCGCAGCCAGTCGATCAGCGACGCCGGGCCACAGGTATATCCGCCCGACGCGCCCCCCAGCGCCTTGCCCAGGGTGCCGGTGACGATGTCCACCCGCGCCATCACGCCGCAATGTTCCGGCGTGCCGCGCCCGCCTGGCCCCAGCACACCAACCGCGTGGCTGTCATCGACCATGACCATCGCGTCATAGCGTTCGGCCAAATCACAGATCGCAGGCAGATTGGCAATGAACCCATCCATCGAAAACACGCCATCGGTGGCAATCAACCGGTATCGCGCGCCCTGTGCGGCTTGCAACTGGGCCTCGAGGTCAGACATGTCGGAGTTGGCGTATCGCAATCGCTGCGCCTTGCACAGGCGCACACCGTCAATGATCGACGCATGGTTCAACCCATCCGAGATCACCGCATCTTCGGGGCCCAACAGAGTTTCAAACAACCCCGTATTGGCATCAAAGCAGGAGCTGTAGAGGATCGTGTCTTCGGTCCCCAGGAACTGAGACATGCGGGCCTCAAGTTGTTTGTGCACCGACTGGGTGCCACAAATGAACCGGACCGAGGCCATGCCATAGCCATAGCGCGTCAAAGCCTGGGTCGCGCTGGCGACCAGATCGGGGTGGTCGGCCAGACCAAGATAGTTATTGGCGCAGAGGTTGATCACCTCCTGCCCATCTTCCAACGCCACCGCGCCGCCTTGCGGGCTGGTGATCACCCGTTCGGATTTATACAATCCTTCGCCCCGCAGCCCATCCAACCGCTGATCCAAATCCAATGTAAACCGGTCCATCGCGCGCATAAAGCCCCCTCCCTTTTGTCAGCAGCCTAGCCCCCCGCCCCCGCCCCAGCGAGCAGAAATAGACCAACGCGCGAATTCTGGCCCATCCGGGTGCCCCCGCCCATCTGGACGCCTCCGCCCAAGCCGCATAGGGTGCGCAAAACGGGGCACAAGGAGCGGCGACATGGCGGGATGGGGCGAATTCATTGCGGCCTTTGCGGTGTTCTTTTTGTCGCATTCGATCCCGGTTCGCCCGGCCAACAAGGCCCGCGTCGTGGCACGGATCGGGGCGCGCGGCTTCACGCTGGGTTATAGCGCGCTGTCGATTGCGGTGCTGACATGGCTGATCGTTGCAGCCGGACGCGCGCCCATGGTGGTTCTGTGGGCCTGGGCGCCTTGGCAGAACCACGTGCCGCTGGTGGCCATGGCACTGGTCTGTGTGATCGCCTGTTTGGCGCTGGGGCGGCCCAATCCGCTGTCCTTTGGCGGCATGAACAACGCGGCCTTTGACCCGGCGCAGCCCGGCATCGTCGGCTGGATACGCCACCCGCTGTTACTGGCGCTGCTGCTGTGGTCGCTGTCGCACATGCTGGCAAACGGCACCCTTTCCCATGTGATCCTGTTTGCCGTCTTTGCCGGTTTTTCCCTGCTGGGCATGAAAATCATCGACCGGCGTCAGAAACGCGTGCTGGGCATCGAGACCTGGACGCAGATGTCACAGACCAGCCGCCGCCTGAGCGTCACCGTGGGCGGCTTGATCCGCGTGATGATCGCCGCCGCGCTTTATGGGGTATTGCTGTGGTTGCACGGGCCAGTTATCGGGGCCTTTCCGCTGGGCTAGAGCGCTCAAGCGTCGCGTGACAAACCTTGCGCCTTGGGATAAGACTGACCCCACGCCGGCGCCGCGCGCCACTTCTTTGCGAGAGCCCCTTATGCGCCTGTTTAGAAAATATTTTTCGCGATACGGCCACGCCATCCTTCTGGCCTGTGCGCTGACCCTTGGCGCCATGCATCCGGCCTCTGCACAAGACCTGGAAGACCAGACGACCCAGCTTTTGCACGCGCTTGATGCCCTGTCAGCCCGTGCGGATATGACAGTGGAAACACGGGCCGACGCCTTCCTCGCCCTTGCCGAGAGCCGCTTTGAGTTCGACACGATCGCCGCCGCCTCTCTGCCCCGGAACCAGAGCCTGTCGCCCGCCACACAGGCCGATTATCTGGCCGCCTTTCGCACGCATCTCTCCCTGAGCTACGGCGAAACCGTGCGCCGATTTGGCCCCAGCACGTCGCGCTTTGTCGGCCTGCGCCAGCGTCAGGACAGACCCACCATCGCCTTTGTCGACACAACGTCGGGCACCACCACCCGGCGCAGCAGCTGGGGCCTGTGCCCAACCCCCAACCTGCGCATTTGCAGCATTGATGTCGACGGCGTGCGCCTGTCCCGACAGCTGCGCGCGGACTTCACCAAAATCGTCGCGCGCGACGGCATTGCCGCCTTTCTTGAGGCGCTGCGCAGTGGCGCGCTGGTGCAGCGATGAACGGTGATATCGCCCTTGCCGCCCATGGCCTGCGCCGCAGCTTTCACCAAGGGCGGGTGCGCGCGCTGGACGGGGTTGATTTTCAACTGCCCGCCCAAGCCTCGGTTGCCATTACCGGGGCCAGCGGCAGTGGCAAGACCACCCTGCTCTATGCCCTCTCCGGCCTGCTGGAACTGGACGCGGGCACCGTCAGCGTCGAAGGCCACAGCCCCAAAACCCCAGCCCACTGGGCCGACCTGCGCCGCGACCGGATTGGGTTGGTGTTTCAGGATGACTGGCTGCTGCCAGCGTTGAGCGTGGCGCAGAACATTGAAATCGCCATGCATAACACGCACCGCACGGCCGCTGAGCGACAGGCGCGCACGCGCGAGCTGTTGCAGTTGGTCAATGCCGAGGCATTCGCCGAGCGTCGCCCAAACGAGCTGTCGGGCGGGGAACGCCAACGTGTTGCGGTCGCGCGCGGCCTGGCCAATGCCCCCGCGATCCTGTTGGCGGATGAACCGACCGGGGAACTGGATCAGGCCAACTCGACCCACATCGCCGACCTTTTGTTCGACCTGCAACGCTCGCAGGGTCTGAGCTTGGTCATTGTCACCCATGAACACACCCTGGCCCGCCGCTGCGCGCTTCAGTTCGTGATGCAGGACGGGCGTGGCGCTTTTGACCCCGACAAGGCCGCGCCATGAGGCTGGTCCTTATCGCCCTGCGCAACCTGGCCTATTGGCAGCCCCGCAATCTGGGGGCCATGGCCGGCATTCTAATCGCCATCGCCTCGCTTGTCGCGCTGGTGGGGCTGGCGCGTGGGGTTCAGGACACGCTGTTGAACGCGCTGGATATGCGCGGCACTGATGTTCTGATCACCGAAGCAGGCGCGCTGGATCTGATTTCATCGATCGTGCCCGACAGCCTGGCCCAGGACGCTGCCCAAATCACCGGGGTGGACGCCACAGCCCCAGAGCTGACGCGCCTGACCACGCTGGAAGATGGTCGGTCGGTGGTGGTCGTGGCCTGGCCTGTCGACAGTTACCCCTGGGACAGCCTGACCCTGGCCCAAGGCCGCCTTCCGACCGCTCAGGATGCCCAAACCGTGGTGCTGGGTCAGGCGTTGGCAGATCGGCTGAGCGCCAACATAGGCGACACGATCACGCTGTTTCATGAACCATTCGAGGTCATCGGCACTGTCACCGCCACGGCCCTGCTGTCACGCAGTGCGGCCTATGCAAGGATTGGCGATGTGCAGGCCCTGACCTTTCGCCAGGGTCAGGCGACCTCGATCAATATCCGCACCGAGCGGGCGCATCGCACAGCGACCCTCCAGACCCTTCGCGCGGGGTTTCCCGACCTCAGCGTGGAAACGACCGACGCCCTTGGCGACAGCTATCTGTTCGGGCGCATCGCCAATGTTCTGGCCCTGGCCATCTCGACCGTCGCCGTGGTCAGCGCGGTTCTGGTGATCTTCAACACCATGTCCACCTCGGTTACGGCGCGGCGCGGCGAAATCGCCATTCTGTCTGCGGTCGGCTGGAACCGCCCGCATATCGTCGCCATGCTGTTGATCGAAGGCAGCGTGATTTCCATGATCGCGGGTGGGCTGGGCATTCTGGCGGGCATCCTGCTGGCCACAGGTGTTGCGGCCCATCCGCAGATCGTCGGTTTCGTCGATCCGGTCATCAATGCAGGCCTGGTGGCTTGGGCCTTTGCCGTGTCGCTGGGGGTTGGGCTGTTGGGCACGCTGGTCCCGGCCCTGCGCGCCGTGCGCCGCCCACCTGCCGAAGTCTTGCGCGGGCGCTGACCGCCCCTACTGACAGGCTGTTATCGCTTGCGCGAGGGGCCGAACGCAGCGCTCATCCCAGTGGCGAAACGGGCAAAATTGCGCCGCAAATGCGCCCCCAGCGTCAGCGGAACGCCATAGCCGACCAGCTCCAGCCGCCCGCGCCCCGACACATCGCCCTGCCCGCTTTGCCCCTGACTGTGTCCCTGAAACTGTACCGCGCCTTCCCAGATCGCCTCGGTGCCATACACCGGGATTTCCTGATCTTCGATCAAGGGGGTGACCCGTCCGCGCAGCCCCAGTTGGGGCAGGTCCAGATCCCAGGCCACCGGATAACGCGCGGCGGTATGCGGGCTGGTCCAATGGCGCACGGGCGTGGCCGTGATATCCGGGCATTCCTCTGGTTGGCCATCCCGAAAGATCACACCGAACATCGCGCCGGCCTGGTTTGTCGCCGCATCGCGGTGGCGCGAGATCAACAGATCCCGCCCATCGTCCAGGTTCAGCCCGAACCAGTCCCAACCCAGCACACGATAACCGGTCTGTTTTGGCGACAAAAGCCAGCCTTCATATTGACCCCATTGCCGGTCGATCCAGAACTGTCCCTGAACCGGCTGCCCGTCCACGACCCCGGTGGCGTGCAGCCGGGGGCAGCATTGATAGGCAAAGGCCGGGCCAAACCCCGGATGCAACTGGTCACTGCGCGCGTCCAACCAGGCGCTTTGTGGCGCAAGCAGCACATCGGCGTGCCGCCCGCCCGCCAAATTCGTGCGCAGGCTCAGCCCCTCGGGCGCTTCTCCAAAGGCGAAATCATTCCAGGACACGGAAAACGGGGCGGCGTTTACCTGCGGGCCGTCGTCTTCCTCGACGATCCCATTGTGGCGCGCCGAGGCCGCCGTATAGGCAAAGTGCCGGTGCCGTGCCAGCGTTTGCAATCGCGGCTGCACGTTGGTGTTGATCACCTGCGTGGCAATGCGGTTGTGCAACGCGATGGTTTCGCGCGTCACCTGACTTTGGTGCCAGCTGTCCTGGCCCGTTTCATCCACCGCATGACGCAACAGCATGGCACCGGGCGGGCCTGACCCGTCCAGATCATGCACCCGAAAGAACGCGGCCATGACATGGTGGCGATCCTGCTCTGCGGTGTCCAGATAGCCCTGGACAAACCACCACTCGATGGACGAACCCACATGAGGGTCCAGCGCCGGGGAACCATCAAGCTGGATCAAACCGGACTTCAACCCCGGCACATCGCGCAATCAGACAGCACGCATCGGGGTGAATACCGCCGTAACATCTCGTGAAAAAGGCCCAAGAGGGTGTTGGCGTAAATGGCTTTATTCCGATCTGACATGCAGTTTCTTGTGTGGTGACTGTTTCGGATGACTTCAAACGGATTTGGCCAGTGCGTCAAGGGGCAATCGGGGAAGCGCGGCGCACCCGCCCCCAGTGTGGCTCAGCAACCCAACACG
>DFBF01000090.1 GCA_002367285.1 Rhodobacteraceae bacterium UBA3087
GGCATCTGGTGGAGAATTACTTCGCAAAGATCAAGGAGTTCAAAGGGATAGCCGCAAGATACGATGAAACGGATTGCAGCTATGCAGCGTGTTGGAACCTCGTTGCTGCCCTCATTGCCTCAAGATGATTGTCCGCGGGACCAAACATTCAACATGGGCCAGTCAATTGGGGCAGATCAGGGCCAATCTTAACGAAAACAAAGATCAGCTCTGCGTCCAGCGTTTCGTCGATACCACTTACACGTTGTCGCTCACCTTCAAACTCAATCTCTAAAAACCGCCGTGCATCAAAGCTCACTTCACCTGTTCGCCAAGCCTTTACCTGCAAATGGCAAGTTGCGCCGTTAGCATTGCTCCCAAGTCAATATCAGGCACGTTACCTGCAAACGCATTAGCAATAATCCCACGTCTACCCAGTTCCGTTACAACCAAGCCTTCACAAATCTGTCCCGATCGCTACGCATAAAACTACGCGCCAATGCTCAACTTCATACATGCCTTAAACGCGATGCCAATAATCTGCTAATAACGAAAAACGCCCGCAAAATAATGCGGGCGTTTGTTTTTGTTGAGCTTTTCGCTCGTTCTGCGTTAGCGCTTCGAGAACTGGAACGAACGACGCGCTTTGCGCTTACCGTACTTCTTACGTTCCACAACACGCGAGTCGCGGGTCAGGAAGCCGGCGGCTTTCAGCGGGCCGCGCAGGCTGGGTTCGTACAGTTGCAGGGCTTTGGAGATGCCGTGCTTGACCGCACCAGCTTGACCCGTCAGGCCACCGCCTTTGACGGTTGCCATGACGTCGAATTCACCTTCGACACCAGCAACCTGGAACGGCTGGCGCAGGATCAGCTGCAACACGGGACGCGCGAAATACTTGTCCTGGTCTTTGCCGTTCACGACAACCTTGCCGGACCCCGGTTTGATCCAAACGCGGGCGACCGCGTCTTTTCGTTTGCCGGTGGCGTATGCGCGGCCCAGCTCGTCACGGACGGGCTCACGGGGGGCGGCGATTTCAACAACGGCTTCGGTGCCTTCGGCAACTGCGTTCAGTTCGTCGAGCGATTTGATTTCTTCAGTCATGCTCAGCCCTCACGCGAGTTTTTGGGGTTCATGGCTTTGACATCCAGCACTTCGGGCGCTTGCGCCTCGTGCGGGTGTTCGCCACCTGCGTAGACGCGCAGATTGGTCATTTGCACGCGCGACAGCTTGTTGCCTTGCAGCATGCGCTGGACCGCTTTCATCACCACGCGTTCGGGGTGTGCGCCTTCCAGGATCTGTTGTTTGGTACGCGACTTGATGCCACCCGGGTGACCGGTGTGCCAGTAAAAGTTTTCTTCGCGCTTCTTGCCGGTCATCTGCACCTTTTCAGCATTGATGATGATGACATTGTCACCACAATCCATGTGCGGGGTGAAGGACGGCTTGTGCTTGCCACGCAGACGCATGGCGACAATCGATGCCAGACGGCCCAGAACAACGCCTTCGGCGTCGATCAGGATCCACTTTTTGTCGATGTCTGCAGGTGTTGCAGAGTAGGTTTTCATCTATTCGGCCCTTGGTGGGTTTCGGATGAGCTGTTTCTAAGCATTTCCATAGCGCCGTCAAGCGCATCATTGGCCATAAAAATGCACAAAAACAGCACCTTACAATTAAGGTATTATTTTACCCCATCAAAATGGCGCCATTTCAACTCCCAAACCATCGGAGCCGCGTGGGTGGACAGAAAACGTGATGCCCCCACCCCGGCCTGACGCAGGCTGGTGCCAGACAGCCCCGGACCCAGAGCGGTTTGCCCGCCTGATCCCCCTCCTACGCGCGCACGAGGGATTGAAGGGATGTATCATCCAACAACAGGACCACAGGGGTGGACCAGGCAAACACCCGCACCGGGTTGCCCTGCCCGGTGGCCACATGCAGCACGCTTTCAGATGGCCACAGCAACGCCTTGGCGGCAATCGACACGGTCACCGCATCATAGCTGGGCACATCAAAGTAGAACCCGCGATCCCCCCAGCCCAGTTCGAACCACGAGGCATCCGGAAAATCACGCAGCCAACCCTACCCGACCGGCCCCGCGACCGATTGCAGGCTGTCGCGTGTCACGACAATGCCGCTGTGCCAGCCATGGTCAAACACCACAACCCGATGGCCGCCCGGCACCTGCGGGTCTGTCGTCGTCGGCGACCAGGTCAGCCATGCCAGAACCGGCAATAGCAGCCAGAGACGCCTCACACCGTCATCTCTTCGCTGGGGTTGTCCAACAGCGCGCGGACCTTGCGCAGCGCGTCCTCGTAACAGCCCTGCGAGACCTGGCCGTTGATCGCCAGACGCACCGCGTGGGGCGCGCGGTCGTCGCGCAGCACGAAATCTTCGGAACTTTTCAGGATCACGCCCCGGCTTTGGGCGGCACGCACGAACCCCGAGCTGCGCCAGCCAAACGGCAGCCGCAACCACAGGAACTGTACGTCCTCGCTCCAGCTCAGGTCATGACCGCCCAGATGGTTCACCGCCTGACGCACCCGGTCGGCGATCTTTTCATGCACACGGGCGCGGATGCCCGGCAGACGCGGATCATTCAGAATGCGCGCGCCCAGATCCGCCATCGGGCGGGCCATGCCGAAATGGGTAAAGGCCGCCGTGCGGGCCATGTCCTTGGCGTGACCGTCCGGCGCGGCAATGTACCCGATCCGCAACGCAGGCGTCAGCACTTTGGAGAAACTGGACAGGTACCAGCCCAGATCGGGCAGAATGGCGCGATAACCCTCCTGCTCCAGCTGCGCCACCGTGTAACAATCGTCGTCCACCACATGCAGCCCATAGCGCCGGGCAACCGCCGCGATCTCGTGACGCCGACGCGATGATGTGCGCCGCAGCGTCGGGTTGTTCACATCCGCCGAGGTCAGGAACAGCTGTGCGCCATGGTCACGCACCGCCGCCTCCAATTCATCCGGCAAGGGGCCTTCGTCATCGGTGCCAATGCCGATCACCCGGGCGCGGTTCAACTCGGCCGCCCGGCGAAAGCCCGGATAGGCCAGCTTTTCAACCACCACAACCGGGTCCGGCCCTTTCAGGACCGTCTGCATGATCATCACCAGCCCGCTTTGACCGCCGTGGCACAGCACCATATCCTCGGGCGTAATAGGCCCCAAAGCCTCGTGCGACAGGCGTTTGGCAAGCGCGGTGCGCAGCGCACCATCATGGGCGCGGCCGGGATAGGCCATCAGCTCATCGAACGGCAAATCCTCGGCCTGCTGGCGCATCAGATCGCGCAGCATCGCGACCTGTCCACCGTCGGGCAGGCTGGGGCTGCGGAATGTCACGACCTCAGGCCAGTCCTGAGCGATGGGGACAGGCTTATGGCTGGCGACGAAAGTGCCGCGCCCGACCTCGGCGTGCAAAACGCCCTCGTCCACCAGCACCTTATAGGCACGCGCGACCGTGCCCGGCGTAACCGCTGCGCGAAAGGCCAGATCGCGCACCGGGGGCAGCTTTTCACCGGATTTCAACAGCCCCTCGGCCACCGCTTTGCGCAGCGCCGCAACCAGGCGCGTATACTTCGAACGCCCGGCGTCCTGAAGATCGGGAAGCCATATTGTATCCATTACAATCTTTTCCTAGACCACACACTTGTTCATTTGTATCCAGCATTGTGTGGAGAAGTTCACATTGTGTCAATACAATTCGGAGATTTGTCATGTCCCAGATCCAGATCCAGCGCTTGTCGCAGCTTGAAACCCTGATGGTTGGTGGCCCCCTGCCCCTGGCCGCCCAGGTTGCGGTCGGGTTCGCGGTGGTCGTGACAAAATGGAGCCGAACCTATCGAACACGTAAGCAGCTGGCGCATCTGTCATCCCACATGTTGAACGATGTAGGGCTGAGCGAACAGGACGCCGCGCGTGAAGCGACTCTTCCGTTCTGGCGAAGCTGATCCCCGTCAGTGTCAGAACAACTTTAGGCCCGGGTTCGTCCCGGGCCCTTTTT
>DFBF01000304.1 GCA_002367285.1 Rhodobacteraceae bacterium UBA3087
CCTGCCCAACCTCTACACCCGCCTCGGCCAGATCGGCCTCTTCCGCTTCGAAGGCGTCTCCCAGCGGTCTGTGATCATCGAGCAATATGAGGGCGTGCTGAACCTGCTGCCCTCGGTGCCGCTGGGAGGCCCCGCAACGGTCGGCACCCGTGAGGGCCGGTCGATGCGCAGCTTTGCCCTGCCATGGATCCCCCATGACGATGTGATCCTGCCCGGCGACATTCAGGGCCAACCGGCGCTGGGGGTCTTCGATGGCGCTGACCCGCTGGTCGAGGTGATGAACCGCAAGCTGCAGTTGATGCGCCGCAAGCATGCCCAGACCCGCGAATACATGGAGATGAACGCGCTGCGCGGCATCGTCAAAGATGGAGCTGGGACCACCCTCTATAACTACTTCACCGAGTTCGGGTTGGCGCAAATCTCGGTCGACTTCGTCCTCGGCACGGCGGGCACCAATGTGCAGGGAAAGGTGCGGGAGGTGCTGCGCGCCATTGAGGACAACCTTCTGGGCGAAAGCATGTCGGACGTGCATGCCCTCGTCAGCCGGGAATTCTTCGACAAGCTGATCGCGCATCCCAAGACCGAAGAGGCGTACAAGTTCTACGCCGCCACCGGCGCGCAGCCCTTGCGTCAGGATGTCCGCCGCAACTTCCCCTTCGCGGGCGTCGTGTTCGAGGAATACGCGGGCACAGTGACCCTCTCGACAAAAGCCACCGAACGGCTGATCCCGGCCAGCGAAGGCATCGCCTTCCCCCTCGGCACGATGGACACGTTCACCACCTATGGCGGGCCTGCGAACCTGCTGGAAGCGGCGAACACCCTCGGCCTGCCTCTCTATGCCCGTCAGCACCTCGACGAGAAAGGCCGTTGGATCGACCTGATGACCGAGGCCTCGGTCCTCCCGGTGAACAAGCGGCCGCGCATCGCGATCCGCTTGCACACCTCGAACTGACGGACCCGTCATGACCGTCTTTGCCGCCGCCATGGACAGGATATTCACGCACCCGTCCATGGCGATTGCAGCTCTCTGGATATCCGCCACCACATCCGAGGAACGCCCGATCCGCGTCGTCCGCCGCGCCCCGGATCGCATCACCGAATTCGGGGCCGGGCGATTTGTCAGCGACACGACGATGGTGGACGTGCGCTTGTCCGACCTGCCAGACCCCCGCCCCGGCGATCTGATCGTGATCGGCGCGGACAGCTTCACCGTTCAGGGGGAGCCGATGCGCGATCGCGAGCGCCTGATCTGGTCACTGGACCTGCGGCCATCATGAAACTGAAGATTGTGTTCGAACCCAAAATTGTCGCCCTTATGCAGGCAGAGATCGCTGCCGCGGAAAAGGCTGTGTCCGCCGCCATGCGCGAGGCGGGCAGCGGCTTAAAATCCGACTGGCGGGCACAGATCACAGGCGCTGGTCTGGGTCGACGACTGGCAAATTCGATCCGCAGTCAGACCTTTCCGAAATCAAGCAACAGCCTGAACGCAGCGGCACTCGTCTGGTCCAAGGCACCAGTCATCATCGGTGCGCATGACAGTGGGCCGCTGATCCGGTCCAGGGATGGGTTCTGGCTGGCCATCCCCACGCCTGCGGCAGGGAAAAGCACCAAAGGCGGCCGCATCACACCCGGCGAATGGGAACGCCGCACGGGGTTGCGCCTGCGGTTCATCTATCGCCGTCGCGGGCCGAGCCTTCTGGTCGCCGAGGGACGGCTGAATACCAAAGGTCGCGCTGTGGCCTCCAGATCAAAGACAGGGCGCGGCCTGACCACCGTGCCGATCTTCCTGCTGGTCCCGCAGGTCAAACTGCGCAAACGGCTGGATTTGGCGCGGGATGCGGAGCGGGCGGTGGATGGCGTGCCGGGGCGGATTGTGGCGAATTGGGTGGATGTACAGTTCTAGCCAGTAAGCACAGCATGATCAGTCACTTGCTTGCAAATCAACGCCTCTAAGAACCGACAACCAGTCCTCGAAGTCATCTAATCCGTATTTGTTCTTCGCCAAATTACAGGCCAAGTGAGTTATCCCGACATTCGCGTCGTCGTAGGCACCGTTAGCACTGTCGGTGCGGTCTGCGGACGGTTGGAGCATCTTGTTCTCGCCGCCAACGACTAGCGCGCCCCCGCAAAGCGCGCATTGCCCGACCTGTTCGCTCCACTTACGAAGTAGTAACGCGTTCAGCTCGGACAGGTTTGGGGCGGAACGCTGCGGATTGATCTTTACTCCAATCTCACCTCCGCGTTTGACGCGATCAATTATGAGCATTGCCATGCGGAACGCATCTTGTTTGACCGATGGATCGATCTCCCTGGACACACTGCTGCGAAGTTCGAGATAGGCTTGCACGTCTTCGCGAAGGGTCAATGCGATGGGCTTGACCTCAATCGCCATAACAGACGCCCGTTCCAAGCCAACTGCCTCAACTACGGTGCCTCTGTTAGCAATCTCAGCGAATGATCGATATGCGATCGGTATCACTTCCCGCGCAGCCGGATATGGAGGACCGGCCATGTTCGCGGCTGCTGTAACTGCCATCGAATGCGGCCAGCGATCACCCCATTCGGCATTTGAGTTCGCCCAGACATCCGGCGGAACGATCTTGCGTGTTTCAAGGATCTGATTTGGCTCGATGGTGACTGCAGAAATCAGACGACTGCGGTGCTCCGGAAGCCGCGTCATCTCAGTGCTGGTTGTGCCAACATAAACAAGGATGTCCCGCCCGGCCACGAACTCGCGCCTCAGCCGGTCGCCAACAGACCGCTTGGTAAAAGAAACACACGGCCATTCATCACTGATCTGGCCCCACTCGCTCTTCAGAAATACTCGCCCGTCGGGCTTCATCATGTCGGATACGCGCATGTAACTGAGCCTGATAGAAAATTTCTATTAAAGCAATTCGAAAATTATTTGCGCCTTAACCCGGGAATAATCGTGCCCACCATCCGCGAAACCGTCCTCGCCGTGCTGCATGCGCGGCTGCAGCCGCTTGCCGCCCTTGTTCTGCGTGACGAGGTTCTGCCCGAGCGGATCCCCACGGCGGGGCTGATCATCCTGCGCGACGGCCAACCGGGCGAGCCTGAAGTCACGCTGTCGCCCCTGCGCTATCACTACCAGCATCGGGCAGAGCTGGAGGTCGTTGTCCAAGCCCCGAATGGCCGGGCTACGGCTTTCGACGGCGTGATCGCCGCCATCGGCACCGCGCTTGAAGCCGACCGTACCCTCGGTGACCTCTGCGACTGGGTTGAACCCGAGGCCCCGGCCTCGGTGGATCTGCCCATTGAAGGCGCGGCGGC
>DFBF01000216.1 GCA_002367285.1 Rhodobacteraceae bacterium UBA3087
CGTCGGCGTCCGGCGTGCCCTTGGGCAGACCGGCGCGGGCGTCCTTCATAACGCGGGCCTGATCAATCATGCCCCGCAACGCATCAGGGTCGGTTTTGTTGATGTCCAGAAAGTGGTTCATTGCTGTGCCTCCACGGCCTGCGCCGCCTTATCAAGCCGTTCAACGGCTTCGTTAATGTCTTCATCGGTAATCGTCAGAGGCGGCAAAAGCCGCACCACATTGTCGCCGCCGGGCACGGTCAGCACATGGGCGCCGTAGCCCGCGTTGACCACATCCATGTTCACGACCTTGCATTTTAGCCCCAGCATAAGGCCCGCGCCGCGCACCTCGGTGAACACGGTCGGGTGGGTGGCGATCAGGCCTTCCAGCTTCTGGCGCAACAGGCCGGATTTGCGGCTGACCTCGGCCAGGAAATCCGGCGTGGCGATGATTTCCATCACCTTGTTGCCAACCGCACAGGCCAGCGGGTTGCCGCCATAGGTCGTGCCATGCGTGCCTGCAACCATGCCGCTGGCCGCGTTTTCAGTGGCCAGAACCGCGCCCAGGGGAAAGCCGCCGCCAATGCCTTTGGCGACCATCATGATGTCCGGCGTGGCGCCGGACCATTCGTGGGCAAACAGCTTGCCCGTCCGGCCCATGCCGCATTGCACTTCGTCGTAAATCAACAGCGTTCCGGTGTCGTCACACAGCGCGCGAATGGCGCGCAGCGTTTCATCGGGCACCGGGATGATGCCGCCTTCGCCCTGCACCGGCTCCAGGATGATCGCGGCGGTTTTGTCGGTGACGGCGGCCTCCAGCGCCTCCATGTCGCCCAGGGCAAGATGCACAAAACCGGGCAGCAGCGGGCCGAAGCCTTTGGTCAGTTTTTCACCGCCAGCCGCAGCAATCCCAGCCGAGGACCGGCCATGGAAACTGTCATGAAAGCCGATGATTTCGACCCGCTCAGGCGCGCCTTTTTCATACCAGTACTTGCGTGCCATTTTCACCGACAATTCGCAGGCCTCGGTACCCGAGTTGGTGAAAAATACCGTGTCGGCAAAGGTTGCATCAACCAGCGCATCCGCCAGCGCCTGTTGGTTCGGGATCTGATACAGGTTCGAGGTGTGCCACAGCTTGCCCGCCTGTTCGCCCAGCGCGGCGACCAATTCAGGGTTGGCATGACCCAGCGCGTTCACCGCAATGCCCGCACCCAAGTCAAGGTATCGCTCGCCGTCGCGCGTCATCAGCCAGCTGCCTTCGCCCTTTTCAAAGGCCAGGTTGGCGCGATTATAAGTCGGCATAAGCGACGGGATCATGGTCATACTCCGCGTAAAAAGAAGCCTTTGGGTGCCGGATAGGCAGGCTCGTGTCAACATTTTCGAAGGTGGGTGCGCCGGAATGGCGCGATCAAACGGGAAACGAACGTCAGACGGTTTGGCGTCGGCGTCGGTTGGCAGCGGTATGTGCGTGTTTGATCATGCGGGCTGCATAGGGGCGTGGGCGCGGTCTGTCCAGCCATTTTCAGGAGCCACGCGGCAACTACGCCCCAGATTGCCCACACATAGGACCGGAGTTAGGGTTGTATCCGCCGCGCGGGTGATTAGAATAAGCCTCTGGTATTCTTCCGGGCCGCTTGCGCCCGATGTTATGGGAAATGACATGTCCTGGACCGACGAACGCGTTGAGATTCTGAAAAAGATGTGGGGAGAGGGGCAGTCCGCCTCGGTCATCGCCAAAGAACTTGGTGGTGTGACCCGCAACGCGGTGATCGGCAAGGTGCACCGCCTGGGCCTGTCCAACCGCACCGGCGGCGGTGGCGCGACAAAAGCCCCCGCCAAGGAAAAGCCCGCGCCGAAACCGGCGGCGGCCAAGCCCAAGCCCGCGGCCAAAAAGGCCGCCGAGCCCAAGAAGGCCGAGCCGGCGACCGAAGCCGCGGTCCCGGCCCCGGTGAAACCCGCCGTGCATACCCGCAAGGCGATCATTCCCGCAGGCCAGCCCCTGCCGCCGCAGCCATCCGCCAACGAAATCAGCCCGGAGGCCCTGGCCTCGGTGCGCGAGGTCGAAAAAGGTGCCAAGAAGCTGAACTTGATGGAGCTGACCGAACGGACCTGCAAGTGGCCGATTGGCGACCCGGCAACGGACGACTTCTGGTTCTGCGGCCTGCCCGTGCAACAGGGCAAACCGTATTGCGAAGCCCACGTGGGCGTGGCGTTCCAACCGATGTCCTCGCGGCGCGACCGCAAGCGGTAAGTCCCCGCAACAGCAACAACCAAGGAACCCGCCCATTGTGGCGGATTTTTTGGTGTCTCATTCACCCTTCCCCGCCTGCCATGAACCGCCTATACCCGCGCCCATGACCCAAAGCCCGACCAACCCGCCCAACCTCCGCCCCGACCTGGCCCCCAAGGCCCGGATCAGTGAACCCGCCCGCGATGGCCAGCCGAAAATCGGCATGGTCAGCCTGGGCTGTCCCAAGGCGTTGGTGGACAGTGAACGCATCCTGACCCGGCTGCGCGCCGAAGGCTATGCGATCAGCCCCGATTATGCGGGGGCGGACGCGGTGGTGGTGAACACCTGTGGGTTTCTGGACTCAGCCAAGGCCGAAAGCCTGGAAGCCATCGGCGAGGCGCTGAACGAAAACGGTCGCGTCATCGTCACCGGCTGTCTGGGCGCGGAAGAAGATTACATTCGCGGCACCCATCCGTCCGTCTTGGCCGTCACCGGCCCGCATCAATACGAACAGGTGCTGGACGCGGTGCATAAGGCCGTGCCGCCCGCGCCCGACCCGTTTGTTGATCTGTTGCCCGCGACCGGGGTCAGCCTGACGCCGCGCCATTACAGTTATTTGAAGATCTCCGAGGGCTGCAATCACAAGTGCAAGTTCTGCATCATCCCCGATATGCGGGGGCGTTTGGCGTCACGCCCGGCCCATGCCGTGGTGCGCGAGGCCGAGAAGCTGGTGGATGCTGGTGTGCGCGAGTTGCTGGTGATCTCACAAGATACGTCGGCGTATGGCGTGGATATCAAACATGCCGAAGATCGCGGCCACCGCGCCCATATCACCGATCTGGCGCGCGATCTGGGGTCGCTGGGCGCGTGGGTGCGGCTGCACTATGTCTATCCCTATCCGCATGTGCGCCAGCTGATCCCGCTGATGGCGGAAGGGCTGATCCTGCCCTATCTGGACATCCCGTTCCAACACGCCGCGACCTCTGTGCTGAAACGTATGGCGCGCCCGGCGGCGGCGGCAAAAACCCTGGATGAGATTGCGGCCTGGCGGCGCGACTGCCCCGATATCACGCTGCGATCCACGTTTATCGTCGGGTATCCGGGCGAAACCGAGGCCGAGTTTCAGGTGCTGCTGGATTGGATGGATGAGGCGCAACTGGATCGCGTTGGCTGTTTTCAATACGAAAACGTCGCGGGCGCCCGGTCAAATGACCTGCCCGATCACGTCGCCGATGAGGTCAAACAAGACCGCTGGAACCGCTTCATGGAGAAGGCCCAGGCGATTTCCGAGGCGAAGCTGGCGGCGAAGGTCGGCACGCGCATGGATGTGATCGTGGACGATATTGATGCGGACGGCATTGCGACCTGCCGCACCAAGGCGGACGCGCCGGAGATCGACGGGAACCTGTTCATTGATGAGGGCACCGAGGGGCTGTCAGTTGGGGAGATCGTGTCTGTGGAGGTCGATGAGGCGGGGGAGTATGATTTGTGGGGGCGGCTGGACACCTAGCCTTCACCTATCTGAGCCATTTTTTTGGTGAAAAACCATTGCTGAAATACGCGAACTATACACTTCTGTCGGCATTTCTAGTCCTGTCGGCATGCGCCGAAACATCCGTTACGCCGCTCTCGAACAATCAGATCCTGCTGCATACATCAGTCGATTCTGATTGTTCAAAGGCACGGGCCGCAAGCGTGGCCAGCCAGATGGCCGCTATTGAGACTCTGCGGCGGGGATTTGAGCGCTATCTCATTCAGAACGCATCAACCAGCAGCAGCTATGCACCAATCCTGATTGACTGGAATCTCTATGACTTTGGGTCAAAAGATGCCGAGCTTCAGGTTCTGATGCTCAATCCCGGCGACCGCGGCTTTAACAAAGCCGTTGACGCAAAAACCACTCTTGGACCCGAATGGAAAACGCTTGTGGAAAAGGGCATAAACTCCTGCCTCTAGGGTTGTGGGTAGGCACCATTCCTCCGTGGAAGAATGGTGTTACTCCATTCACTCCCTAACCAACCGCTCCAACGCTTTCCCGCCTGCCCAGGTACCGTGCAGCTCTCCGTTGGCCATGTAAACATAGACCACGGGCGTCGTATCGCCCCAGTCCACAGTGACGACGCGGGCGTCGCGCGTGCCTTGGCCGGCGTAGGTTTGCGCACCCACTTGCCACACGAACGCCACGTCGCCTTTGGCGTTTTCTTTCACCGTCACGCGGCCTGTGTATTTCGACCCGTCGGCATTCATGCCGTGGGCTGTGTAACTGCCGGAAATGTTGGACGGAAAGACCTGCGCGCTGGCGGGGATTGCGGTGGTGGCAAAGGCCAGCGTGGCGGCGATAAAGGTACGGCGGATCATGGCGGGCTCCTTAGGGTCGGGGCCTACAGGGTAGCCGGGGTTTGCGCATCCGCCTAGGGGGGCTGCCCGGACTGTTGCCCGGGCGCGCCCCGTTTAGCGCGCTGCTTTTTCCTGCAGCGACCGCACGCCGACCTTGCCGGTTTCGCGCGACTTCATGGCGAAGGCGGCGGCGTGGCTGGCGGCTGCCGTGGTGAAATACGGGATCTTGTCCATCAGCGCGACGTTGCGCATGGAGCGTGAATCGTTCACCGCCTGGGTGCCCTCGGTCGTGTTCATGACCAGCGCGATGTCGCCGTCTTTCATGATGTCGACAATGGTGCGCCCGCCTTCATAGGCCTTGTTCACGATGTCGCTGGCGATGCCATTTTCCGTCAGGAACGCCGCAGTGCCACGGGTGGCCAGAATGGAAAAACCAAGTTCGGTCAAGGCGTTGGCGGTTTCCACCAGCATGGGCGACTTGTCGTCATCCTTGATCGACAGGAACACCTGACCTTCGTGGGGCAGTTCGACCCCGGCGCCCATCTGGGCCTTGAGGAAGGCACGGTGGAAATCGCTGTCGGACCCCATCACTTCGCCGGTAGACCGCATTTCCGGGCCCAGGATCGTGTCGACACCAGGGAAACGGGCGAAGGGCAAAACG
>DFBF01000267.1 GCA_002367285.1 Rhodobacteraceae bacterium UBA3087
GTTGGCTTCAGCGGGATTGCGCTTAAAATGCTGCGTCGCGGCAAAACCCCGCCGATATACCTGTGCTGCCAGGCGCGCCCTTTTCAGGCCCTCCAGCGGCTGATATCTGCGCCCCTTCGTTTGACCCCAGAGGGCACTGCCATGGCCACGAATACGCCTGAAACACCTGAAAATGTTGCCACCGAGGCGACCCAAACCGCACAGCTCAGCCTGTCGCGGCTGATGCTGATCGGCACCTCGGGGCCGGATCAACAGATGTCGGCCTTGGTGCGCCTGTCGGGCGGACGCATCGTCAAGGTGGCGGCGGGCGACCGTGTCGATGGGGGCAAGGTGCAATTCGTCGCACCAAGCCGCATGGCCCTGGCCCGGCGCGGTCGGATCGAAATTCTGACCCTGCCCGGCGGCTAGAGCCCGTCCAACACCGCCAGAACTGCGCCAATATCCACCCGATAAGCATAGTTGTACCTGCCCGCCAGCTTGCGCGGCACCTGCGCCAGTTGGGCCGGAATCGGCACGTCATCCGTTTGCGGGGCGGCCAGAATATGCTGTGTCATGCCCAGGTTGGCACAGGCCATGTCCAGCCAGGGTTCATGCACCGGTTCGGGGCGCAGTTCGACCACATCCGCGCCGGGCGCCAGGAAACACAGGTTCGCCAGCGCCGCGCCGCTGGGGCCGATCACCGCGCGTGCCTGCCCCATGGCCGCGATCTGTGCGGGCACGCTCATCCGTTGGGGATGCAGAATACGCACGCCACGCGCCACCAGCGCCCGTTCCAACGCCGGTTCATTCACCATGATCCGCCCGCTGTATCCGCGCCGCGACAGATACAGCACATCATCGCCCCCCGTGGGCCGCATGAAGCGCGCCACAAGGTGACGCACAAGCCCGTCGTTGCGATGCAGATAATGGTTCATGCTGGTCATCCAGATGACCTCGTCAAACTGGACTTTACTGGCGCGAAACGCAGGTCCTGCGATCAGTCCAGCCGCGCCCAATAGATCCCGTTGCCAGCGGGTCAAATGGGGCGTGAACGGCTTAAAACGCTTGCTCAGCCCCAGCCGGTCCAGTTCGGCCAGCCCGGTCATGGCATCAAACAGGAAATGCCCGTAATTCGCCCGCGCCCCGGGGCCCAGCCAGACCGCGCCACGTTTCAGGCGCAACGTCGGACCAGGCCGATCCTTGCGGCCGGGCGTTCCCGACAGGCTGACCGGCACCGATCCATCCGCCATCACCATGCGGCCTGTGCGCGCATGCCAGGTCGCCCCGCGCGCATAGCACAGCGCCACGTCGCCAACCGGCCCGGCAAGGGTGTCACGCGCGGGTTCGACCTGCTCGAACCCACCCGCCGCAGGGCTGTGCCCCTGCACCAGTCGCCGCGCCAGCCCGTCGACCTGCGCCAATAACGCCGCCTCCGGTTGGGGTGTTTTCATATGATCCGGCATGGTCGGCGTGCTCTCTTTCCCGGCCACTCGACCACCCTGCCCAGCGCAGGTCAACCCACCCGCGTCACCTTCGCGCTTGACGCCTGTGCGCTTCTGGACCAAACCCGGCCCATGAACACCGAGACCCAGAAAACCGCCCTGATCACAGGTGCCTCGCGTGGCCTTGGCGCCGCCTTGGCGCTGGCCCTTGCCCCCACCCATCACATCATCGCCGTGGGTCGCACCACTGGCGGGCTTGAGGACCTGGACGACAAGATCCAGGCGGCGGGCGGCAGCGCCACCCTGGCGCCGATGGATGTGACCGACCGCGATGCCATGGCGCATCTGTGTCGCGGCATTCATGACCGCTGGGGCAAATTGGACCTCTGGGCACATACGGCAATTCAGGGCCCCGCCCTGACGCCGACCCCGCATCTGGACGGCAAGGAATGGGACAAAGGTCTGGCAACCAACCTGGAAGCCGCCCGCGTGCTGATCACCTTTGTCGACCCGCTGTTGGGCCAGGATGGCACCGCGCTGTTCTTTGACGATGATCACGCTGGCCAGCCGTTCTTTGGCGGCTATGGCGCCACTAAGGCGGCACAAATGGCCCTGGTGCGCAGTTGGCAGGCCGAAAGCGCCAAGCTGGGCCCGAAGGTCGTGATCGCACGCCCGGCGCCGCTGGCCACAGCTCTGCGCGCCCGGTTCTTCCCGGGCGAAGATCGCACGTCCCTGGCCGCCCCAAAAGACGAAGCACAGCGTATTTTGGGCGACGCCGGACTGCTTTAAGCAGCCCGCGCGACGATCAGGCGCATCAGCCCCCCCGCACGGTGACAGTGCTGCAAACCCTGACGATCCTGCTTGGCAAATGACCCCGCCCCCTTTGGGCGATGGGGTGTTCCCACCTCGCCACAGAAAGTGGGGGGGCATTACCCAACGGGCGCGTCCCACGCTTGCCGCCCGCGCTTTGCTCGCCTATTGAGAGACAAGAGCAGCAAAAGGCGGCACCATGCGCATTCTCATCACCAATGACGACGGTATCAACGCCCCCGGCCTGAAGGTCGCCAAGGCCATCGCGGATCAGATCGCTGGCCCGGACGGCGAGGTCTGGACCGTCGCACCCGCATTCGAACAATCCGGCGTCGGGCACTGTATCAGCTACACCCACCCGTTCATGGTCGCCAAACAGGGCGTACGCCGATTTGCCGCCGAAGGCAGCCCGGCCGACTGCGTTCTGACCGCGATTTATGACGTAATGCCCGACCGCCCTGATCTGGTGATCTCAGGCGTGAACCGGGGCAACAACTCGGCCGAAAACACGCTGTATTCCGGCACCATCGGCGCGGCGATGGAGGCCGCGTTGCAAGACATTCCCGCCATCGCCATGTCGCAGTATTACGGCCCCGACAATGCCGACCTGAACGACCCGTTCGAGGCCGCCCTGACACATGGCGCCGCCATTGTGCGTCAGATCCTGGACAAGTCACCGACAGAGCGGAACGCCGATTACCGCCTGTTTTACAACGTGAATTTCCCGCCCCTGCCCGCAGCTGACGTCAAGGGCAGCCGGGTGACCACACAAGGCCGACGTGAAAACACCTTCTTTTCGGTCGAGCCGCACAGCTCGCCGTCAGGCCGCAACTTCCTGTGGATCAAGGGCGGCCCGCAACACGGGGCCTGCACGCCGGGGTCAGACGCCAGCGCGAACCTGGATGGCTTTATTTCGGTCACACCAATGCGCGCCGATCTGACCGCCCATGACGTCGCCTCCGGCCTGAAGGACCGCTGGGAATGAGTGGCACACCACAGGATACACGCCACACCGAAGGGACCGATGCGGAACGCAAGATGCAGTTCCTGTTCGCCCTGCGCTCGCATGGTGTCACCGACCAACGCGTTCTGACCGCTATGGAGCAGGTCGACCGTGCGCCCTTCATCAAGGGCCTGTTCGCTGAACGCGCCTATGAGGACATGCCGCTGCCCATCGCCTGTGGCCAGACCATTTCACAACCCTCAGTCGTCGGGCTGATGACCCAGGCGCTGAATGTGCAACCCCGCGACAAGGTGTTGGAAATCGGCACGGGGTCCGGCTATCAGGCCGCGATCCTGTCGAAACTGGCGCGCCGGGTCTATACGATCGACCGCCACCGCCGTCTGGTGCGCGAGGCGCGCGAGATTTTTGAAGCCTCCGACATGCACAATATCACCGCGATGACCGGCGATGGGTCGCGCGGATTGCCCGACCAGGCGCCATTTGACAAGATCATCGTCACCGCAGCCGCCGAGGACCCGCCCGGGCCCCTCTTGGCGCAACTGGCTGTTGGCGGTATCATGGTCGTGCCGGTGGGCCAGTCGGACGCAGTGCAAAGCCTGATCAAGGTGACGCGCCACGACACAGGATATGACTATGAAGAACTGTTGCCAGTGCGCTTCGTGCCCCTTCTGGAAGGGCTGGGCCAAGACTAGGCCAGGACTAGGCCAGG
>DFBF01000097.1:0-4459 GCA_002367285.1 Rhodobacteraceae bacterium UBA3087
TGGTGTTTCTGGCCCGTCTGTTGGCCATCCAACTGGTGTTCCTGGGGCTGGGTCTGACCGTCCTGTCCCGTCAGGGGTATTGGAAGGACTATGTCTTTGGCACCGGCACCTCGCCGGGATCCTATGCGTTGGTCTGCCCCGGCGTGGCCCTGTCTGTGATGCTGCATTTCTTCATCAACAAAGGGCTGGTGGCAGCGAATGTGATCGACAAATTTTCGGTTGGGTTTTGGGTGCTGACGGCCATTGCGATTGTGTTCCAGTTCGCCATGGTCGCGCTGGTGCTGCGCCTGAACAAACAGCATTTTGGCAAGTCCGCCGCGGCGACTGTTCCGGCAGAATAACCCTTCGACAGGGATTGCAGCGGGCGGCCTTTGTGTCGCCCGTCTTGCTTTGTGCATCCAGCCGCGCAAAGCTGGGGCCATGACACAGGATATGATCTCCGGACACTGCCCTTGCGGCGAAAACGCATTTTTCTATACCCCGCCCGGTCCAGCGCCATACGAAAGCTCGCCGGGGGTGCATCGCAGTTTCTGTTCGCGCTGTGGCACGCAGATGGCCTATCAGGCGGCGCGCTATCCCGGTGAAATCCACTTTTACGCCGCGACGCTGACCGATCCCGATCATTTCAAAGCGACCGGGCATGTGCATACGGATGAAATGCGGGTCTGGGTGCATCTGAGCGACGGGGAGCCGCGCAAATGATCCGACAGCTTGCGGCCCTGTTGGCCCTGCAATTGGCAGGCGAAGTCACGGCCCGCGCCCTGCATCTGCCGGTGCCCGGGCCGGTGGTGGGCATGGTGTTTCTGCTGGTCGCCCTGTTGATCCTGCCCGGCATGGCGGCCTGGCTGAACTCTCTCAGCGGGCTGTTGCTGGCCAATCTGTCACTGCTGTTCGTGCCCGCCGGGGTGGGTGTCGTTGGTCATTTCGACCGGTTGGGCACCGACGGGGCGCCGATCCTGTTGGCCATTCTTGTATCCACCGTTCTGGCGATCACCGTGGGGGCGATTACCTTTGTCGCGGTGGCAAAATGGACGGGTGTCGATGACTGAGTTTTCCGAAATCTGGTCGTATCTGGCACAAGGCCCGTTGTTGTGGTTGACCATTACCCTGATCGCCTATGCGATCGGGGATGCGGCGTTTCAGGCGTCCGGGCGCAAGCCGTTCGTGAATTCCGTTCTGGTTGCCGTGGTCCTGTTGGCCGGGCTTTTGTGGCTGACCGACACGCCCTATGCGACCTATTTCGAAGGCGCGCAGTTCGTGCATTTCATGCTGGGTCCGGCGACCGTGGCGCTGGCGGTGCCGCTTTGGGCCAATCGCGGGTTGATCCGGCGCACGGCCGTGCCGTTGCTGGCGTCACTGCTGGCCGGATCATTGACGGCCATGCTGTCGGCCGTTGGTATCGCGGCAGCGTTTGGGGTGCGCGGCGAGGCGCTGGCGTCGCTTTTGCCCAAATCCACGACGGCCCCGGTGGCGCTGGGCGTGGCGGAACAGATCGGCGGGTCGCCCACCCTGACGGCGGTTCTGGTGATCCTGACCGGCATTGTCGGCGCGGTCATTGCCACGCCGCTGTTGAACCTGCTGCGCATCACCGACTGGCGCGCACGGGGCTTTGCCGTTGGGGTGGCCGCGCATGGCATCGGCACTGCGCGCGCCTTTCAGGTCAATGAAACCGCAGGGGCCTTTTCCGGCGTGGGCATGGGGCTGAACGCGGTTCTGACGGCCCTTCTGGCCCCCTGGGTTGCCTATCTTTTTTTGTAAACGCAGCGTTCCCCTTGCTGTGTCAAACACACCCCGCCATCATGGCGGAAACACACGAGGGACATGTGCCTGAAATCAACTTGCTTGGCCTGCCCGGCGCTTTGCGTGCGGGATCATCCAACCGGATGCTGTTGCGAAATGCTGCCCGGATCATGGGTGATGTGACCTATGTCGAGGCCGACCTGCATCTGCCGCTCTATGATGGTGACCTTGAAGACCGGGGCATTCCCGCCCCTGTGCAAACTCTGGCTGACCAGATCGCAGCAGCGGATTGCGTGGTGATCTCGACGCCAGAATACAACAAGAACCTGTCGGGCGTGTTGAAGAACGCGCTGGACTGGGTCAGCCGGGTCGAAGGCAATCCCTGGAAGGGCAAACCGGTGGCTTTGATGGCGGCAGCGTCTGGCCGGGCCGGGGGGGAACGGGCGTTGAACAGCCTGGTGTTGGCGATGATGCCGTTTCGCGCCGATCTGGTCTATGGTCCCGAGGTCTGTGTTGCCGACGGGCGCAATCAGTTTGACGATGCCGGGCTGTTGATCAATGGCCGGGTTGAGAAAAGCCTTGGCTTGCTCATGGCAAAGCTGCGGGCGGCAGGGGGGTAGAAACTTCGATCAGGTTGCCATCCGGGTCGCGCAGGTAAATCGACAGGATCGGGCCTGTGGCACCCGTGCGCTGGATCGGCCCGTCTTCGATTGTGATGCCGTGGGCAAGCAGATGGGCCTGCCAGTCGTCCAGCGGCGTGTCGGTCAGAAAACACAGGTCGGCGCTGCCGGGCAAGGGCGTGGCGGCCTTGGGGTCGAATTCACCGCCCTGTGGGTGCAGGTTGATCTTTTGCGCCCCGTATTTCAACGCGGTGCGTGTTGAGCCATCTGCGGGATGGAACTGTTCCGCCGTCATGCCCAGAACCCCTGTGTAAAAGGCCACGGTGGCCGCGATATCCGCAACGGTCAGGACCAGATGATCAAGCGATGTCACGCGCATGGGTTTTCCTTGGCGGTTGTTGGGCCTAGGCTGACATCATGACGGATCAAACCAAAGAAACGCAAACCGTAACTGACGTGATGGACCCGGCGCGGGCGGCTGCGCTTTGGGCGGCGTTGGATTTACCGGATGATGGCCGCGCCGCGCTGCCCCCCTTTTTCCATCAGATGTATTTCTGGGACGCGCAACCGCCCGGTGCTTTGGGGCGGGACGGTCATCCGCGTGTGGGCGGGGTGATCCCCGACATGGGCCTACCGCGTCGAATGTGGGCCGGGGGGCGGCTGGAATTCCTTGCGCCACTTTGCACCGGGGCTGAGGCGCAAAAGGTCACGCGGATCGTGTCCTTTGTGCGCAAGCAGGGCCGCACCGGACCGTTGGGGTTCGTGACTCTGTGCCACGAGGTGTTGCAAGGCGGCCATGTGACGGTGCGCGAGCATCAGGATCTGGTTTATCGTGAAGACCCGGACCCCTCTGCGCCCGCGCCGCAAAGCCGCCTTGCGCGCATGGATGAGGACTGCGCCGAGGCCTGGTCCTTTTCCTCAACCCTGTTGTTTCGGTATTCGGCCCTGACCTTTAACGGCCATCGTATTCATTATGATCTGGACTATTGCCGCGATGTCGAAGGTTACGGCGGGCTGGTGGTGCATGGGCCACTGTTGGCACAGCTTTTGATTCTGAAGGCTGAACGCGAGCTGGGGCCGCTGACAGGGTTCAGCTTTCGCGCCACAGCGCCCGTGTTGCACATGCAAGGGGCCGAGCTGTGCCGCAAGGGCGACGCGTTATGGGTGCGCGGCCATGACGGGCGGCTGTGCATGGAAGCGGTGGCGCAGGTCTGAGGGCCGCGCCGGCGCGCTCCCACCCAGGAGGGGGGGCGTCTTGGGCCAGCCTTGTGGCATCCCACCCCGCAGCGCCGGGGCGGTTTACAGGTTTGCGGTCACCCGGAACCTGTCGGGGATCGTATCGCGCCCCTCTAGCACCAGATCGGCCATGACTTGCGCCACCTTCGGGGCCATGCCGAAACCGATCTTGAAGCCGCCATTTGCGATGAATTGCCCGTCGCGCCCGGGATATGCGCCCAGCATCGGCGCGCGGCTTTTGGCACGTGGGCGCAGACCGGCCCAGCGTTCGATTACGGGGGCGTTGCGCAGCACCGGCAGGACCTCGCCTGCCTGCATCAGGATGTCGTCCAGCTGGTCATCGGTTTTGTCCGCCGACACAAAATCGCGTTCCGAGGTCGATCCGACCGCCACCGTGCCATTGTCATGTGGCACGATCAGCACCGGGCCTGCGGCCACCTGCGCCATGCCGCGCGCGTCCAGCCCCAGCACGGCGGCCTGGCCTTTGACACCATTGCCGACCTGTTTGCCGACCTCTGCGGACAGCTCTTGCAACCCTGCCAGCCCAGTCGCCCAGACGGTACAGCCTTGCGGGGCCTCATCGCCAATGACAATCTTGCCGCCCAAGGCGCGGATTGCCCCGGCCAGGGCGTTACAGGCCGATCGCGGATGGATGCGCGCGCTGAGCGTGTCGTGGATCAACAGCCCGGTTTGCGAGTGGGGCGACCAGTCATCGTTTGGTGTGTCGATCACCTTCCACGTTGCTTTGCACTGCCAGACTTCATCTGCTGTGTCACAGCGTTCCCGGGCCAATTCCAATGCGCGGTCCGTGTTGATCGGTTGCAGCCGCCCGACCTGACCATAGCCGGTGGGCAGGCCGGACA
>DFBF01000097.1:4657-6757 GCA_002367285.1 Rhodobacteraceae bacterium UBA3087
GCACCCATCACTGTGATTTCTGCCGTTGCCATTTGTGCGGGCCTTCCTCATGTTCATTTCGTTCTGATTTAAGGTATCCCATGACAAACGACCAGCAGGCACAGATCGAATGGAAGGATGGCGGCATTCCCGTCGCTACCCGGTTCGACGACCCCTATTTCAGCCTGGAAAACGGGCTGGAAGAAACGCGGCATGTGTTTTTGGATGGCAATGACTTGCCCGCCCGTTTGGTGTCGGGGTTCCATGTGGCCGAACTGGGCTTTGGCACTGGGCTGAACATGTTGGCGCTGGCGCTGATCGCTGAGGTGCCCACGCGGTTCACCTCGTTTGAGGCTTTTCCCATGGTCGCCGCCGACATCGCCTCCGCACTGGATGCCTTTCCCGAGGCGCGTGCGATTGCCGACCCGTTTCTGGACGCCTGGGCGCAGGGCGCGCGGCAGTTCACCGTGGGGCAGGTCCAGGTCGAGGTGGTCGCGGGCGACGCGCGCGAAACGCTGCCCACCTGGCAAGGCAAGGCCGATGCCTGGTTTCTGGATGGGTTTTCCCCGGCCAAGAACCCCGAACTGTGGGGTGATGACCTGCTGGCAGAAGTTGGCGCGCATACGGTCCCGAATGGAACCTGTGCCACCTATACCGCCGCCGGGTTTGTGCGCCGGGGGCTTCAGGCCGCCGGGTTCGACATCACCCGCGTGTCCGGGTTTGGGCGCAAGCGCCACATGAGCGTCGGAAGGAAACGAACGTGAGCCAAAACAACACGCGCCTGGGCATCTTGTTGATGATCGCGACCACCTTTGTCTTTGCAATGCAGGACGGGATTTCGCGCCACCTGGCGGATGAGTACAACGTCTATATGGTCGTGATGATCCGGTATTGGTTCTTTGCCGCCTTTGTCATTGCCATTGTCGGGCGTCAGACGGGCGGGCTGCGCCGGGCCCTGTCCACGAAACAGCCGCTGTTACAGGCCTTTCGCGGTGCGCTGTTGGCTGCGGAAATCTGTGTGACGGTTGTGGCGTTTACCCTGTTGGGGCTGGTCGAAAGCCACGCGGTGTTTGCCTGTTATCCGCTGATCGTCGCCGCGCTGTCTGGCCCCGTGCTGGGCGAGCGGGTCGGCTGGCGGCGCTGGGTTGCGATTGGCGTGGGGTTGGTGGGGGTTTTGATCATCCTGAAACCCGGCTTTGGCGTGTTTGCACCCGCGGCCATCATTCCGCTGGTCGGCGCCTTGATGTTTGCGCTCTATGGTCTGCTGACGCGGTTTGCGGCCCGCAAGGACAGCACCACGACCAGTTTCTTTTGGACCGGCGTGACCGGGGCCGTGGTGATGACCGCCATGGGCGCGTTTTTTTGGGAAGCCATGGCGCAAAAAGACTGGGGCTGGATGGCGCTGTTATGTGTCACGGGCGTGTTGGGCCACTGGCTGCTGATCAAGTGCTATGAGGTCGCTGAGGCCAGCGAGGTACAGCCGTTCGCCTATCTGCAACTGGTGTTCGTATCCATTCTGGGCGTCACGGTGTTCAACGAAACGGTTGAAACCAACGTGGTGATTGGTGCTGTGATCGTGGTCGGGGCAGGCGTGTTCACCCTGATCCGGTCGCGCAAGGTGGCCTAAAGCGTTTTGCACTTAATCCGGGGCATGAATTATGTGCAAAGCGCCCAGATCATTGAAAAGACTTTAACGTCCCCGCCGCAGCGCCCACCTTTGTGATGTCGGGTCGGGTCGCACCGTTGTGACCTCCCATCCCGCCGCGCTGGGGGCGTCTAGTGTTTCAGCTCTTGTGACAGGCGCAGAGGGGCGGTTTTTCCGGTTAGGCGTGCACGATAGACCGCCAGGCTTTCGCTGACGCGCATGACATAGTTGCGCGTCTCGCGAAACGGGATGTGTTCGATCCAGTCGACGATATCGTTGTTTGGCGCACGGACGTTTCCGAACCGTTCGCTCCACTGATCCGACCGGCGCGGCCCGGCGTTATAGCCTGCCGCGATAAGCACCGGATTACCGTCAAACCGTTCGATCAACAGCGCCAGATACTCCGATCCAAGCCGGGTGTTATACGCGGGATCAGAGGTCAGTTGGGATTTCACATAGGGCACACCGACCCGTTT
>DFBF01000245.1:0-9821 GCA_002367285.1 Rhodobacteraceae bacterium UBA3087
TGCACGGCGGGCTCATACCCGCGAAACAGGCGCAGCATTTCAGGTTCCGAGCGTAGGCGTTGTTCCGCGTTAGGTTGAGCAAGGCGGCCCAGCGCATCGACCCGTGTGCTGGTGCGGATGGCGGTCAGCACGTCAACCATACGGCGGCGTTTTGAGTGGTGCATGATCGGCGCGGCGCTGGCGACAAGGGGGATATCCAGCTGCTGTGCCAAGGCGGACAGGTCGGTGAAATGCTGTGGATCGCGCCCGTCATATCGCGGTGCCATCACCAGGTGGACATGCCCGGCAAAGCGGCGCATCAAGCGGCGCGCCTGCCCGACCCACGGGTCTGCGCCGGGCCGATCTGTGCCCGCATGGGGCACCGTTTCCCGGGGCGGGTGCAGCAGCAGTTCACTTCCCGCGCCCCAGTCCAGAAGGTCAGGCAGACGCAGCAGGCAGGAGCCCTTTTCGCTGCGCCGTCGCCCCAGGGTGATCAGGCGTGACAGGCGCCCCCAGGCGGCACGGTCACGGGGCATAACAGTGACGGAAAACCCGTCCTCTAATACAATCCTGGCGGCGGGCAGCAGGCGAGGCACAGTGCTGATGGATTGCGAGGGCGGCCGCGGGATATGCGCGGGACGGGGTGGCCCGATCGGGCCATGTTCGGCCTCAAACGCCAGACGCAGGCGCACCTGACGCGCCACCTCGCGCACGGCCACATGGGCGCGCACGATGCCCGCCACGGAATTCACATCGGCAATGGCCAGCGCCGGGATGCCCATGGCGGCGGCCCGTGCCACGTATTCCTCGGCGTGCGAGCCGCCGGTGAGGAAGGTAAAGTTCGATGTTATGGACAGTTCGGCAAACATACGCACAGTATATTCATGTTTTGTTCTTATGTTGAGTCTGTGCGTGGTCTCCGTTGAATTCAGCGCTGTGGCAAGGGTGACACGCAGCGTTCGCCCCGAAAACACGCTGCGATCTGGTCGGTAACTTGTTGGGATGGTGTACCAAATGCGAAACCGCCGCAGGGGTTGACCTCTAGCAGATACCCGCTGTCGGTCTGTTTCAGGAAGGTCAGATAGTCAATATCCGGGGTCAGACTGCTGCACCACGGCCCGAAACACTGCACGTTGATGCGAATCGTCCGGTCAAACGGCGCGGTGAACCCGTCGCGGGTCAGGGAATGGCCCGTCAGGGTGCCTTGGAACAGTGTATCGGGCGGTGTGTCCTGTTGATGTTCCCAATCGGTGACGGGCAGCTTGCCGTCGTCAAAGGTCAGATCGCCCAGCACCACGACATAACTGTCATCGGATTTCGCTGCGTCGTGATAGGCCAGCACCGCGTCATAGGGCATGCAGGACAGGGCAAGCGCAGGGCTGGGCAGGCACAAAGCCAGGGCTGTCAAAAGGGCCTTCACAGCTGCCGCTCAAAATGGCCCACGACCTGGGTGTAAATCTCGCGTTTGAAGGGCACGATCTTGTCGGCCACCTCGCGCGCGGGCAGCCAGGTCCAGCGCGAGAACTCAGGGTGCGCGGTGGCGATATTCACCTGATCGTCGCGACCATGGAACCGCAGCAGGAACCAGCGTTGTTTCTGGCCACGAAACCGCCCCTTCCAGATCCTTGGCACCACGTCATGGGGCAAATCATACGGCAGCCAGTCGGGCATTTCGGCCTCGACCGTCACCAGATCGGGGGTCACGCCGGTTTCCTCCCACAGCTCGCGCAGGGCGGCGGCGCGGGGGTCTTCGCCCTTGTCGACACCACCCTGAGGCATCTGCCAGGCGGTTGCGGTGCCAAGGCGTGGCGCGTCAATGCGTTCGCCGACGAAAACCTTGCCATCGGCATTGGCCAGCATGATGCCGACACAGGGGCGATAGGGCAGTTTGGCAATGTCGTCGGGGGTCATGGGGTTCTCCTGATGTTATCCGCCAATCTAGGGATTTACGGCCGTATTTCCAGTGGTCAATTCTGCGGTCAATTCGTCCGAAATCCCGCCCTGGATGGGGCGTTCCAGATAGGTCGACAGCACCACATAGCTGCGCGTCGTGACCACGTTGGGGACGGCATAGAGCCGTTCCAGCAGGCGCTCCATCGCCATGCCGTCACGCAGGCGGACCTTGATCAACAGGCAGGTGTCACCGGCGACACCGTGGATTTCTTCGACCTCGGGGAACCGCTCCAACGCCATGATCGGGTCGGTTTTGCCAAAGCCGCGCACATCGACGTGGATGAAGGCCAGAAAGGATTTTCCCAGCGCGACCGGGTCGATCAACGCGACCGTGCCCTTGATCCGCCCGTTGGATTTCAACCGCTTGACCCGTTCATGCACGGCGGGGGCGGACAGGCCGACCAGAGCGCCCAGATCCTGAAATGATCGTTCGGCGTCCTGTGCCAGCGCGCTTAAGATTCTTCGGTCGATCTGGTCAATCGGGCGCGGATCAGACCTGGTGCGCCGAACGTCATTCGTTTCTTTTGCCATGGGTCATTCGCCCTCTTGCAGAATATACTTCGGCATTCTAGCGATCAGACAGAACAGATCAATGGTGCTGTGATGAATCCGATCCTTCTTTTGACCCTGGCCGTGGGGCTTGTCGGCTCAAACTCTCTGGTGTTGTCACCTTTGGCGGGCGAGGTCGCGGCGTCCTTTGCCCCACGCACGCCCGAAGAGGTGATGATCGCCTCGGCCATCTATGGTGGCGGGGTGGCGATTTCGGCCCTGGTGCTGGCACCGCACGCGGACCGGGTCGGGCTGCGCAATGCATTGTTGTGGGGGCTGATGGTGCTGACGGGCGCGATGGGCCTGTCCGCCCTGGCGCCGACGTTGGTGACCCTGTGCCTGGCGCAGGCTGTGGCGGGCGCGGCGGCGGGCATCTGCCTGCCTGCGACCTATGGTCTGGCCGCCGAAATCGCCCCAAAAGGGCGCGAGGCCGAAACCCTGGGCAAAGTGATCGTTGGCTGGACGATTTCCATGGTGGCGGGTGTGACCCTGTCGGCGCTGTTGGCCGATCTGGCCAGCTGGCGCGTGGTCTTCGCGGTGCTGGCGGCGTTCGGCGTGGCGGCGGCCTGGCTGTTGGCCAAACACACAGACGCGACCAGGCCCACGGGTGCCAGCAAACCGCCCCCGCCCTGGGTCACGTTGCGCATCCCCGGGGTCGCCTCGGGCTTGGTGGCCGTGGCGATGTTCATGGCGGCATTTTATGGTGTCTATGCCTATCTGGGCACGCATCTGACCCAAACTCTGGGCATGTCGACGGCAACAGTCGGGCTGGTCACGCTGAGCTATGGTGCGGGCTTTGGTCTGGCTGCGCCGTTGGACCGGGTGGTGGACCGGCTTGGCGCGGCACGCATGACGCCGCTGGTGTTGGGGGCGGTTGCTGTGGAGTACCTGCTCATCGCCGCGATGCAATCCAGTGCCTTGGGCCTTTTGATCACCGCCTTCAGCTGGGGCATCTTTCAGCATCTGGGCCTGAACCTGTTGATCGGCCGCCTGGCCGCCATCGATCCGTCACGCCGCGCGGCGATCATGGGGCTGAACAGCTCGGTCACCTATGGGGCGATGTTTCTGGGCACGGCGGGGTTCAAACCGGTGTTTCTGGCCTGGGGCCATGGCGGGACCGCCACCCTTGCCGCGCTGTGCCTGGTTGCGGCAATTGTCGTGACCCTTGCGGCTTTGCGTCCCTTGCAACACCCGGCACAATGACACATCCTGTCACCGAAACGACCGGAGACATCATGCGAAAACTGACAACATCCGCCGCCGATCTGGTCGCCCAATCCCGCGCCCGGATCGAAGAGGTCGAGACCCCCGATCTGATCGACATGGTCGAAGATCCGAGCGTCGTCATCGTCGACCTGCGCGACATTCGCGAACGGCAACGCGCGGGGTTTATCCCCGGTGCATTCCACTGCCCACGCGGCATGGCGGAATTCTGGATCGACCCGGACAGCCCCTATTTCAAAGAGGTGTTCGGCCAGGAGGACAAGACCTTTGTCTTTCACTGCGCGTCGGGTTGGCGGTCGGCCATCACGGTGGCGCAGTTGAACGACATGGGCTTTGATTGCGCCCACCTGCGCGAAGGTTTTTCAACCTGGGAGGCCCAGGGCGGGCCTGTGGAACGGTCAGACCTGGATTGGGAATGATCAGCCGTCCAGCGGTTTGACCATCAAATCTCTGATGCTTGCACATCGGCCCTCATCCCAGCCAAGATGCTGATATAATGCGACGTTATTCGGCATACCCACATGGGTCGCCAGGTGCAATTCGGTTAAACGACGCTCCGGAAATCCGAACGCCGCGAGGCCACCGGCGCCAAATTTTTTGCAAAAAATTTCACCTGCGGGGCGGTGGCCGGTTTTCTGGCGAAAACCGGCGGGGCGCCCCGCAAGCCATAGCGTTTAGTCTGCCGTTGCGATGGTCGACAGGCCTTTCAGCAGGTCAACCGCATAGGACAGTTGGAAGTCGTCTTCGCGCAGTTTGGCGGCTTCTTCCGCTGCGGCGCGTTCTTCTTCAATCTGGCGGATTTCGTCCTCGGTCAGGCTGTCGTTATTCAGGCTGCCGCGCAGATCGGCTTCGGAGCGACGACGGGGGCCTTCGGCCTCGTCTTCTTCCGTCGCAGCGGGCTGGCGCAGGGGCTGTTCCACCAAGATGTCGGGCGACACGCCCAGCGCCTGGATCGAACGACCCGACGGGGTGTAATACCGCGCGGTGGTCAGGCGCATGGCCCCTTCACCGCGCAACGGCATGACCGTCTGGACCGAACCTTTGCCAAAGCTCTTTTCACCGACCACAATGGCGCGGTGGTGATCTTGCAGCGCACCGGCAACGATTTCCGATGCCGACGCCGAGCCGCCGTTGATCAGAACCACCATCGGCAGACCTTCGGCCAGATCGCCCGGACGGGCGTTGGCGCGGTCGCTTTCTTCGGGGTTGCGGCCCCGGGTCGACACGATTTCACCGGTTTCCAGGAACGCGTCAGACACCGCGATGGCCTGGTTCAGCAAGCCGCCGGGGTTGTTGCGCAGGTCCAGCACAAAGCCTTCGACCTTGTCGATGCCGCCCAGGGCTTCGACTTCGCGCGCCAGACCTTCGGCCATGTTGGAATAGGTCTGATCGTTGAACGTCGTCACGCGCAGCACAACCGTGTTGCCCACGGTGCGCACCGTGGCCGCCGTCAGTTTGATCGTGTCGCGAATGATCGACACGTCAAACGGTTCATCCGCGCCTTCGCGCACCACGGTGATGATGATTTCCGATCCGACCGGACCGCGCATCAATTCCACCGCTTCGTCCAGGCCCAGGCCCAACAGGCTTTCGCCATCCACATGGGTGATGAAGTCGCCCGACAGCATGCCAGCTTCGTCCGCCGGGGTGCCATCCATGGGCGACACGACTTTTACAAAGCCTTCTTCCTGGGTGACTTCGATACCCAGACCACCGAACGATCCGCGCGTTTGCACGCGCATGTCTTCGGCATCATCGGGCGGCAGGTAATTCGAATGCGGATCAAGCGAACTGAGCATGCCATTGATGGCCGCTTCGATCAGGTCGGCCTCGTCCACCTCGGACACATACTGCGCCCGGATGCGTTCAAATACGTCACCGAACAGATCCAGCTGTTCATAGACCGTTGTATTGCGTTCGGCGCTTTGCGCCACCAGCGGGCCAGCCACTTGCGTGGTCAGGACGACGCCCGCCAGGGTGCCGCCAACCGCGGCCATCACGAACTTTTTCATCTCGATTTCAATCCTTGCCTGCCGCGAACCACGCGTTGGGGTCCACGGGCTCTCCGTTCCATCTTAGTTCCATATAAAGCGTTTCCGAGCGATCTGCGCCACCTCCTTCGCGAGATCCGATCAAAAACGCTTGAGAATCGGGTGATGTACCACCCATCAGCCCCACAGGCGCGCCTTTCGGCAAAACATCGCCGAGCGTGCCATAGAGCGTATCCAGCCCTGCGAGGACCAAAAGATACCCTTCGCCGGGTTCCAAAACGACCACATTGCCGTAATCCAGCAGCGGGCCAAGGTATCGGATCGTCGTCGCCCAGGGCGTCGTGACGATCGCGCGGGGGCGGGTTGCGATAACATATCCCGGCCGGCGAATGCCCGCCGCGTCGGCCTGGTCGAACTGGCGCAGGATCGTGCCCAGCACTGGCATGTCCAACGTCCCGCGCGCGGATGTGAAATCCGGCAGGGTGATTGGTTCTTCAACCCCGTCCAGTTGCACGGACATCAGCCCGCTGGCGAAGGCTTCCAGCGTTTCGGCTGAATTGATCAGGCCTTGCATGGCGTCTGGGTCGGCGGTGAAACGGCGCGGCAGGTCGGTGCGATCGGACACCGCCTGGGACAGGCGGGTGCGCGCGTCCTGCACGCCGGACAGGCCCTGTTCCAGCACGCCAACGGCGCTTTCTTGCAAGGCGCGCAGCACCGCGACCTCTTGCAAGGCGGATTTCAACGCCTGGGCTTCTTTCTGAAGCGCGGGGGCCACGTCAGACAGGATCATGCCGGATCGCGCGGTGCCCATCGGGCCGGTTGGGTGCAACAGCAACAGAGGCGCCGGCGCGGCCTCCATCGTTTGCAGCACGCCCAGCAGCTGCGCCAGGCGTTCGCTTTCGGCGTCAAACACACCGCGAATGCTGGCCTCGCGGATCGAGGCGCGGCGCAGGCCTTCGCGCATGGCAGCCAGCCCTGCTTCATAGGCTTGCACGGTTTCGGTCAGGGCGGCGACCCGATCACGGGATTTTTCCGCCTGTTGCAGACTGATCGATGCCGCCTCGAGCGCGTCCATCGCCGTGCGTGCATTGGCCGACGGGTCGCTCTGCGCGACCGCTGTCGTTGCCCACGAAAGCGCGGCCAAGAGGAATGCCGCCAGCCTCACCGACGGATCAGGCTTTTGCCGGTCATCTCGGGCGGCTGTTCCAGCCCCATCAGTTCCAGCAATGTGGGGGCCAGATCAGCCAGACGACCATGCGCCAGTGACGCGCCATCAGGGCCGCCAAACATCATGACGGGCACCGGATTGGTGGTATGGGCCGTGTGCGGCCCGCCGGTTTCCGGGTCCACCATGGTTTCGCAATTGCCGTGATCCGCCGTGACGATCATCGCGCCGCCTGCGACTTTGAGGGCCGCCAGAACCTGTCCCAGCCCTTGGTCAACGGCCTCGCAGGCCGCCATCGCTGCCTGCAAGTCGCCCGTGTGACCGACCATGTCCGGGTTGGCATAGTTGGTGACGATCAGGTCATAGCCCTCGCGGATCGCGCCGACGAAATGTTCCGTCACCTCGGGCGCCGACATTTCCGGTTTCAGGTCATATGTCGCCACCTTTGGCGACGCCGCCATATACCGGTCTTCGCCTGCTTCGGGCGCTTCTTTGCCACCGTTCAGGAAAAACGTGACATGGGGATATTTCTCGGTTTCGGCCAGGTGGAACTGGCGCAGATCGTGTTTCGCAACCCATTCGGCCAGCGTATTGACGATGTTCCGTTTCGGAAAACAGGTGGTCATATAGGCGTTGTGGGCGTCGGAATATTCCACCATGCCCAGACGCGCGGCCAGATGTGGGCGGGTGCCCGTATCAAATTCCGCAAAGCCCGGTTCGGCAATTGCGCGAAGGATTTCACGGGCGCGGTCGGCGCGGAAGTTGATGAAGAACAGCCCGTCGCCGTCCTGCATGCCAGCGTAATCACCGATCACCACCGGCAGGATAAATTCGTCGTTCACGCCCGTTGCATAGGACGTCGCGATGGCCGCATCGGCGCTGTCCGCCGCGCCACCCTTGGCGTGGACCATGGCATCATAGGCCTGGCTGACGCGCTCCCAGCGGTTGTCGCGATCCATGGCGTAGTAACGCCCGATGACGGTGGCGATGGTCGCGCCGGTCGGCAGGGCGGCCTGGAACGCGGCCACCTGATCGCGGGCCGATTGCGGTGGCACATCGCGCCCGTCGGTCAGGACATGAAGGACGACAGGCACACCCGCATCGGTAATCGCCTTGGCGGCGGCGATGATGTGGTCCTGGTGGCTGTGCACGCCGCCTGGGCTGGTCAGACCTGCCAGATGCGCGGTGCCGCCTGACGCTTTCATGTCGGCGATAAACGCCTGCAACGCGGCGTTGGCAAAGAACGACCCGTCCTCGATTGCCAGGTCGATCTGACCCAGATCCATGGCCACCACGCGGCCTGCACCAATGTTGGTATGGCCCACCTCGGAGTTGCCCATCTGACCGGTTGGCAGACCCACGTCTGGGCCATGGGTGATCAACGTGTTGTGCGGACAGGCTGTCATCAACCAATCGACATTCGGCGTCTTCGCCAAAGCGGGCGCATTGTTGGCGGTGTCTTCACGCAGACCCCAGCCGTCCAGAATGCACAGAACAACGGGTTTGGGAGTGGTCATCGGGTCATCCTCGAAATGCTTGCCCCTTATCTATGGGGGCTGGCGTTCAAGAGCAACCTTACCCGTAGGGACCCACAAATTTTCACGGAACCCTTACCGGATCAAACCCGGTGGTACGGGCTGCCCGCCAGGATCGAGGCGGCGCGATACAGTTGTTCGCTTAACATCACGCGGGCCAGCATATGGGGCCAGACCATTTTGCCAAAGCTCAGCTTGAAATCGGCGCGGGCGCGTAAGGATGGGTCGATGCCGTCCGCGCCGCCGATGATCAGGGCCAGATCGCCCCGCCCCGCGTCGCGCCAGTCGCCCAGCTGTGTCGCGAATTCGGGCGAGGTCATGACCCTGCCCCGTTCATCCATCGCGCAAATCACCGCGCCCTTGGGAATGACACGGTCCAGCAAAACGGCCTCGGCCGCCATGCCGCCACCTTTCTTATCCTCGACCTCGTGCACAGTGGCCGGGCCAAGGCCCAAGGCCCGCCCGGTACGATCAAACCGTGTCAGATAGTCGTCAAGAAGGTCGCGTTCCGGGCCCGCCCGAAGGCGGCCCACGGCGCAGATATGCACACGCATAAGGTCTTATGCCTCGGACGGCGTTACGACCTTTGCGGACGCACCCGGGTTCATCCACATCTTTTCGAGCTGATAGAACTCGCGCACTTCGGGGCGGAACACGTGGACGATGACATCGCCCGCGTCGATCAGCACCCAATCGCCCTGGTCCTTGCCTTCGATTTTGCAGAAAATCCCGAACTCGTGCTTCAGACGGTCGGCCAGCTTTTCGGCCAGCCCGGTCACCTGACGGGACGACCGGCCGGAACAGACCACCATGTGGTCCGCCATTTCAGACTTGCCAGCCAGGTTGATCTTGACGATCTCCTCGGCCTTGTCTTCTTCGAGAGAACTGACAATCCGCCCAAGCAATGCATCGCCCGAGCCGCGTTTCGGAGCCGCAGTCATCGCTGGCTCCTTGTCGGCCGCATCAGTGGCGGCCTGGGTAACATGAGACAGGACATAGTCCTCCTTCATCAGCACACCGTTCTGCCCCGGTGCTGGGCATGTGAAAACGGTAGCATCGGTTTTGTGCGATCTCAATGACAGTGGATCACACCGGCGCTCACGTTCCTGCGAAGGGATGTATTTGGGCCACGCCCCCATGATTTGCAAGGGCCGATCTTATGCCGCCTAACCTGCACGCACGCAAAATTCCGCCCACAGACGTGGAAAAACACGCGCAATCCGGTGCCCTGGCACCCAATTTGGGCGCGTTGATCGGGTGGGTCGGCGCTCAGTCGAGGGCTCAGTCGGGGGCCCTGTCGCCCGCCGTTTCCGCATCGGCCAACATGCGCACTTCGCGCTGTGGGAAGGGGATGGAGATATCGTTCTCCTGAAACGCATCCCACAGGGCCAGGTAGACATTGCCGCGAATATTGGTCAGCCCACC
>DFBF01000245.1:9889-13098 GCA_002367285.1 Rhodobacteraceae bacterium UBA3087
GGCGGGCGAAAGCTGAGCACGCGGCTGACCGACGAGGCCGCCCCGATTGCAATCTTGCGCACCTTGTGGGGATCGTCGCCATAGGCCGTGCCAAAGAAGATATCGAGCCGCACAAAGGCATTCGTATGTGACCAGTTCACCACCTGACCGGTGATCAGATCTTCGTTCGGGATCAGGTATTCCTTGCCATCCCGCGTCACCACCGACACATAACGCGCGCCCAGCGACTGGATCCAGCCAAAGGTTTCGCCCAGCGAGATCACGTCGCCCGGCTTGATCGATTTGTCCAGCAGGATGATCACACCACTGACCAGGTTCGACACGACCTTTTGCAGGCCGAAACCCAGGCCAACACCGATGGCCCCAGACAGAACCGCAAGACCAGTCAGGTCGGCACCAATGGCTTTCAACCCGATGAAAAACGCAGCGCCATACAGCAGCACTTGCAGGAATTTCACCACCAGCACCCGCATGGACGGCGAAATGTCTTCGTTCTTCTGGACCTTGGTGGCGGTCGTTTTCGATGCGAACCGTGCGCCGGCAAACAGCACGCCCGTGATGACCAGTGCCCGCACGATGTCCAGCGATGAGATGCGGAAATCACCCACCTCCAGCGCGATGTTTTCCATCACCTGGCCAACCGCCCCGGTCAGGCCCAGGTAATACAGCGTGACATAGATCCACAGGAACCACATGACCAGGCGGCGCACGAACCGATTCTGCACGAACCAGGCGGCAAAGCCGACCATCAGCCAGGCGGTGGCGATCGTTGCCGCCAGCCCGATCAGGTAAGACCGCGAGGGCCAGGTGGCCTCGCGCATCACCGCCACTGTCACCCAGGCGATGACGACGAATACCATCAAGGGAATGCGCTTGCGCAGATGCACCGCCAGACGCAGCCGCCACTTTGGCCAGCCTTCGCGTGATCGCAACCAGGCTTCGATCCTGGGCCGCAGCACCCATGAGGCCGCAAACGCCACGGCAATCAGGCAGACAATGATGGCGACCTGATACAGGCGCCAAGGCTGCAACAGGCTCTGGCCAAAACTGATCAGGTCGAACAACAGCCCTTCAACCTGCTCGCGCAGAGTCAAAACCGTTTCGACCACCACTTCTTCCTGCTCCATGACTCCTCCTGTCCGCGCATGATGCACAGAGACAGGAGACGCGTCCAGTGGTCAGAACGACAAACCGGGCACCGCGAGCACGGCCCGCGTCAGCTGTCGAAATGGCCCTTTGGCGGGATCAGTCAGCGCAAATCGTGACCTCTGTTCTGGTGCAGTCGCAATCTGCGTCCCGTTCGACGGCTGTGGATGTTGTGCAGAGCCGCCCGTTTGCCAAACCGGGCTCTTCGCGAATCGCGGCCAGCAGCTCCAAGCCCTTGGTTCGCTTGTTCGCGCGCGAATTCGGCAGAGCCAGTCGCCACCTGCGTCAGTGATGGTATTTGTTATGGCCTCATTGTGGGCTTGAACGCCCCCCCGGGGTCAAAAAAGGATGCGAGACGTGGTGAATTGCCCCGTCCAAGACTTTCGCCCATCCCACCCCTTCGTTGCGCACAAGAAGGTCCCCAGATCGTTCCATGGTCTGCGCCCGCCCGCGCCGTCAGGCGTCTTGCCACCCAGCATCTGCAAGCGGTGCGCCAACAGCATTTGCCAGCCATCGCCGGATGTCTGATAGGAATAGTCCAGAAGCATACGCCACCCGACCTTGTAGCCTGCGAAACATCCGATTGACTTGACGTCTGTCTGGATCATCACGCCCTTTGCTTGGCACGCGATATCCGTCACGGCCACGGTCATCACGCCTTGGCGCGCATGTGTGCCAAAAGCGCACGCGCCAGGGCCCGCGAGGTTTGCTGATCCCCGAAAGGCGGCGCCCCCAAGGCTTTTAAACCACAAGATTTGACCCAACCCTTGTGGCACAGCCGCGATTTCGCTAGGAAATGCGGCATGACTCGTATTTTCGACATGGATGATCGTGCACGCCTGCCCTGGCGGTTCTTTGGTGCGACACTGACCGTTCTCGCCAGCCTATAAGGCTGCCGACCCGAAAACGCCGACCAAATTCCAAGCCACACTTACGGGAGTAAACCGTATGTCTGCCAAGACACTCTATGACAAAATCTGGGACGCCCATATCGCGCACGAAGCCGATGATGGCACCTGCCTGCTGTATATCGACCGCCATCTGGTGCACGAAGTGACCAGCGCCCAAGCCTTTGAAGGCCTGCGCATGGCGGGGCGCAAGGTCCACGCACCGGACAAGACCATTGCCGTGCCGGACCACAACGTGCCGACCACCGCAGGGCGCGACGACCCGATGCAGATGACCGAAGAAAGCCGCATTCAGGTGCAGGCGCTGGACAAAAATGCGCGCGAATTCGGCGTGCATTATTATCCCGTCTCTGACGTGCGTCAGGGCATCGTGCACATCGTTGGCCCGGAACAGGGCTGGACCCTGCCCGGCATGACCGTCGTTTGCGGCGACAGCCATACCGCGACCCACGGCGCGTTCGGCGCGCTGGCGCATGGCATCGGCACGTCCGAGGTCGAACATGTTCTGGCAACGCAGACGCTGATCCAGAAGAAATCGAAGAACATGAAGGTGGAAATCACCGGCAAGCTGAAGCCGGGCGTGACCGCGAAAGACATCACCATGGCGGTGATCGGCGAAACCGGCACCGCTGGCGGCACCGGTTACGTCATCGAATATTGCGGCGAAGCGATCCGCGATCTGTCGATGGAAGGCCGCATGACGGTCTGCAACATGGCGATCGAAGGCGGCGCACGCGCGGGTTTGATTGCCCCGGACCAGACGACCTATGACTATGTAAAAGGGCGCCCCCACGCCCCGAAAGGGGCCCAGTGGGAGGCCGCTTTGACCTGGTGGAAAACCCTGTTCACCGACGAAGGCGCGCATTTCGACAAGGTCGTCACGCTGAAAGGCGAAGACATCCAGCCCTGCGTCACCTGGGGCACCTCGCCCGAGGACGTTTTGCCGATTTCCGCCGTCGTGCCCGCGCCCGAGAGCTTTGAGGGCGGCAAGGTCGACGCCGCGCGTCGCGCGCTGGACTATATGGGTCTGGAGGCCGGTCAGAAACTGGTCGACATCGCGATCGACACCGTGTTCATCGGGTCCTGCACCAACGGGCGCATCGAAGACCTGCGCGCCGCGGCGGAAATCCTGAAGGGCAAGAAGATCAAGCCCGG
>DFBF01000245.1:13180-13552 GCA_002367285.1 Rhodobacteraceae bacterium UBA3087
CAGCTGTCCGAAGGCGAGCGCTGCGCGTCCACCTCGAACCGCAACTTCGAGGGGCGTCAGGGCTATAAGGGCCGCACCCACCTGGTGTCGCCCGCCATGGCCGCCGCCGCCGCGATTACCGGTCACCTGACCGATGTGCGGGACATGATCTGATGACAATGACCACACCTCAGCCGGGCGACGCCCGGACCGAAGGGTGGGACATTCCGAAAAGGAAATGAATATGGACAAGTTTGAAAAACTGCACGGTATCGCGGCGCCCATGCCGCTGGTGAATATCGACACGGACATGATCATCCCCAAGGTGTTTCTGAAGTCAATTCAGCGCACCGGGTTCGGGGCGAACCTGTTTGACGAAATGCGGTTCAACCG
>DFBF01000218.1:0-5102 GCA_002367285.1 Rhodobacteraceae bacterium UBA3087
TCGCTTTTGGCGATGGTGCTGGCGCTTTGGTCGATCAGAATGGCGACCTCGCCGTTTTCACCAGGGGCCGCGATGGAAAACGGGTTGGTGCCAGCGATCGGTTTGGACCCGCCCGAGGGCGCGATCGAAGCCGGGGCATTGGTGAACCCGATGCCCAGCAGACCCGCCTGGGCCAGGCGCTGGGTATGGCAGCCCAGAACGCCACAGTTGTACGAATTCCTGATCGCCAAAACCGCGACACCCTGTTCACGGGCCAGCGGGATCAGGGTGTCAAAGCCCAGGTCAATGGCGCTGTGGGCAAAGCCGGTCTTGGCATCGACATTGATGACCGCAGGGCGGGGCTGGGACAGGTCGGGCACCGCCGTGCCATCCACCTTGCCGCATTGCACGTGTTCGGCATAGATCGGGATATAGGCCAACCCGTGCGAGGCAACGCCGTCGGCTTCGGTCATGGCGGTGGCACGCGCCAGGGGGGCGGCGTTTTCGGGCGAGGTTCCCGAAGCGATCAGCGCCTTATAGGAGATGTCCTCGATCTGGCTCAGGCTCAGGATTTCTGTGGCGGTCATGTTTTTTCCGTTCTTGGTCAGTCGTTATCGCTCAGCCCGGCACCTGCGCCCAGCAGGCGGGATTGTTCGGTGGCCGGGGCATAGGTGCGGTGGGCAAAGGCGTTCAGGCGGGCGGCAACGTCGCTGTCCAATGTGCCGCGCACGACGGGGGCCTTGGGCGCGGTCATCCCGGCACTGGCAAAGCAGCGGAGGCTGTTTGCGTGGGCCGCATTCAACGCGGCGTCCGGCCCCTGGATGCACAGGTTCAGCCCGTCGGTGGTCAGGTGCACGTCACCCCATTCCACCGTCACCGCCCCTTGCAGGCGCAGCGCGGCACCTGAGGCAAACGGCACCACCAGCAGGGGGAAACTGACGTTGACCATGGTGATCGTGTCGCCCTGATCCATACGCATGGCGCTATCGCTCATGGCGGATCCCGCGATCAGCGGGCTGAGCCGCCCGGCCGGTGCGCGCCAATCGCCGCTCAGGCTGATGGGCGACAGGTCCACCGGCGGCAGGCGGTCGTTCAGCTCCAGCAGATCGGCCAACAGGGCTGGGCCGGGCAGGCCAAAGCTGGCCAGCCAGCGCGTGCCTTTGGCGGCTTCCTCGCACAGGCCCCAAGGCAGCCCGGCGCCCCGTGCGGCGCGTTTGCTCATCGCTTCGATTTCATTGAGGGAAAAAGTCATGTGTCATCCTCCAGCTGCGGATAGACCCAGGTATCGGCGGTGTCCGGGCACAGGTCCTCGGGGAAGGGCGCGCCGCCATACATGCAGATGCGCACCCAGCGATCGGACCGTGGATCAAAGTGGCTGGCGCCAAAAAACGCCAGTTTACAGCGCAGCATGTCAATCGGCAGAACCGTTTCGGCAATGGTGTTGTCGCGGATTTCCGCATAGGGCGCGCGGTTCACGATCTGGGCACGGCGCAGGATGTGGCGGTGTTCGGGGTGACGCAGCAGAAACTCGGCCACCGGGGTGTCGTCGGGCCAATGGGCAATGGCTGCGAAAAGCGTTGCCGCATCGCGCCCCGGCGCGAGCGGCTGTTCGTAATCCTCAATCGCCTCCTTGAACCGATCCCCCAGCCGGGGTTCCAGTTTCTCCTCAGAGACGTACCAGGCGCGGGCGCGGTTCTCCGGCGCGCTCCAATCGGTGTTCAGGGCCCAGCCATAATCGGTTTCAAGAATGCCCCGCAGAGCGCCCAGCGTCATCGCCCCGGCAATGCGGAAGGTCGGCGTGTTGTCAGCCGCCATGTGTTCGGACAGCTCATCGACCAAGGCGCCATAAGGCTCCAACAGCAGTGAGGCGAGGCATTCCTGCCCCTCAAGCGAAAGGTTGGCCTCGGCCCAGAGATACAGCGTGTCCCACGGGTCGGGCGCGCGCAGGTCCGTGCTGTCCAGATCTGCGCGCAGCTGGGCCAGCTTTTTAATCTGGATCGGGTGGTCGGAATGCCATTGCTGCGCAGACAGGGCAGAGCGGTCAAGCATCTGTTCGAACAGGGTAATTTCGCCATCTCTTGCGGCTTTGATCGCGCGCACGCGCGCCAGGGCTTCCTCGCGGGCTGCAACCCAGTTGTTGAACAGAACCGGGTGGTTCAACAGGAACGGTGCCATGCCCAGACCTGTGGAATTGCCGATTCCCATGTGGCGGGAAATGTTGCCGTCCAGCGTCGCGGTCTGGTCGCCGCCCCGCGTGTTGGCCATGTGTTGCACAAGGTCGCGCACGAAGGCGCGGGTCAGGAAAACGGACAGCATTTCGACCTGAAACGGTGGGTTGAACTCGGGGCGGTCGGCGATCATTTCGCGGTCCGCCGCGCCCAGTTTGCCCGAGCCATAGACGGCGGTCGTGCGCATCAGGTATCCGACGGCTTTGATCCGGGCCATGTCGGGCTGATCACCCGCAGCCAATGACGCCACAACGTGTTCCCACAGGCGCACGGAGCGGTTGGCGCGCGAAACGGACAGTTCCGTTTGCGACACGCGCCCGGCCTCTTGCAGAGGTACATTTTGCGACAGGCGGGTGATGTCATCCGCTGTCGGCACGCCGTCAAACAGGGTAAAGGTTGCGTCCCAGGCCGTGGCGATGACGCGGTCCGAGCGTTGTTCGGGCGGCAGATCATGGGCGAAAGCCACCAGCGAATAGCTGCGCGTCGGCGTGTGGGCGGTATAGACCGCGTGGCCGACGCCCTGGGTGTTGATTTCAAAGGCGGTCCGGTTAAAACGCCAGTTTTCGCGGGCCATGCGCCGGGTCAGAATGCGCATGAAGGACAGGCGGGATTGATGGAGCGCGCCCAGCCGTGCCAATCGCATGACGTCACGGGGGTCTCGAAGGGGCACGTGCCGCCCGGCTTGGCGTTCTTGTGTCATGCGTCTCTCCCTGTTTTCAATCAGGTCGCCCTCTGGTCCCCCAGATACGCGCCTTTTGCGTGCCTATGGCAAGGGTGTTGCCCAGCCCGGGGCCCCTGTGGGCGTGCTCTAACGCCCCTGTCGTGCACAAAAACTGTCCCCATAGAACCGGTGCCAATTGTCGCCCATGATCCCGGCGACCTCGGTTTCCGACAGGCCGACGGTGCGCAGGCCGTTTTCGATGTTGCCAAAATCGCGATTGTCTTTGAACCATATGGGCATTGGCGGGAAACCCGGCGCGGCGGCTGAACCTTCGCCATAGTCGATGTCCTTGCTCCAGCGTCCCACGCGCATCCATTCGACGATGCTGTCGGGCTGGTCCTGGCAAAGGTCGGTGCCGATCCCCAGATGCTTGGGGCCGAATTTTTCAGCCGTGCGGGCGATCATCTCGCAGAAACTTTCGATGGTGCAGGCGGACTTGCCCTTAAGGTGGTGCGGGTACAGCGAAAAGCCCAACATGCCGCCATTTTCCGTGACCGCGCGGATGACGTCATCGGTCTTGTTGCGCAGGGCAGGGGACCAGTCATAGGGGTTGGCATGGGTGATCGCGATCGGGCGTTCGGACAGGTCCGCTGCCTCGATTGTAGACCGATCCGCCGAATGGCTCATGTCCACGACCAGCCCGACGCGGTTCATTTCGCGGATGACCTGTTTGCCCATGCGGGTGATGCCGGTATCTTCGGCCTCGTAACAGCCCGTCGCCAGCAGCGATTGGTTGTTATAGCTCAGCTGCATGAAGCGCGCGCCCAGCGTGTGCAGAATTTCGATCAGGTCAATATCGTCTTCCATCGGGCTGGGGTTTTGAAAGCCAAAAAAGATCGCCGTGCGCCCGGTTTCGCGCGCCTTGTCCACGTCGCTGGCCCACTGACCTTTCATGATCAGGTCGGGGAACTGTTGAAACCAACGGTTCCACTGTTCAAAGTTCAGAACCGTTTCGCGAAAGGTCTCGTGATAGGCGATGGTGACGTGCACCGCGTCCACGCCGCCCTTGCGCATCTGGCGAAAGATCTTTTCGGACCAATTGGCATATTGCAGATTGTCGATCCGCATCAGACCGATACCCCGGCGCTGATGTATGCCGTTTTCACGGTGGTATAGAATTCAGCCGCGTGTTTACCCTGCTCGCGCGGGCCATATGAACTGTCGCCACGCCCGCCGAACGGCACGTGGTAATCGGTGCCAGCCGTGGGCAGGTTCACCGTGACCACACCGGTTTGGGCGTTGCGGCGGAAATCGGTGGCGCGCGCCAGGCTTTGCGTCACGATACCCGAGGTCAGGCCGAAACGGGTGTCATTCACCGTGGCCAGGGCTTCGCCATAGCTGTCGACCTTGATGACGGACGTCAGGGGTGCGAACATTTCTTCGCGGTTGATGCGCATGGTATTGCGGCTGTTCAGGAACACGCCGGGCGACATGTAAAACCCGTCGCTGGGCATCTCCAGGCGCTGCCCGCCACAAGCCAGTTCGGCCCCTTCGGACCTGCCCAGATCGACATAGGTCAGGTTTTCGTCCAGCTGTTGTTGGCTGACAACGGGGCCCATCTGCGTGCCGGGGGCCAGCGCATGACCNNACGACCAGACGCGAGGACGCGGTGCATTTCTGACCAGAGCCGCCAAAGGCGCCGCCGACGGCCAGGGTCACCGCCAGATCAAGGTCGGCGTCATCCATCACGGCCAGCGCGTTTTTCGACCCCATTTCCATCTGCACCCTGGTCAGGTTCTGGATCGCTGCCATGGCGATGCCCTTGCCCACGGGCACGGACCCGGTAAAGGAAATCGCGTTGATTTTGGGGCTTTCGACCAGACGCTGGCCGATGGTGTGCCCGGCCCCCATCACCAGGCTGAACAGGCCCTTGGGAATGTCCTGACGGTTGATGATCTCGGCCAGCGCCACCGCCGAGGCCGGGGTGATGTTGGCGGGCTTCCAGACCACCGCGTTGCCATAGCACAGCGCGGGCGCGATCTTCCACGACGCGGTCGCGGTCGGAAAGTTCCAGGGGCTGATGATGGCAACCGTGCCGATCGGTTCGCGACGCACGTCGACTTCGACACCCGCGCGCACGCTATCGGCGTTTTCGCCCAACTGGCGTAGACATTCGGCGGCGTAATAGGTGAAAAACTGACCGGCGCGGAAGACTTCGCCCTTGCCCTCGGCCA
>DFBF01000218.1:5153-8370 GCA_002367285.1 Rhodobacteraceae bacterium UBA3087
TCATCAGAACCGCCTGCTTGCGCTCCATCCCATAGGCGGCCCATTCGGCCTGTGCCACGCGGGCCTGATCCAGCGTCGCCTCCAATTGATCCGGGGTGGCCTGGGTGAAGACCCCGACCAGGTCGGACAGATCAGACGGGTTGCGGTTTTCGACGTCGCTGTCGCCCGCCAACCAGTCGCCGGCAATGAGGTTCAGTTTGGTGGCGGACATGGTTTTCTCCGGGACTTGGGGATTTTCTGCGCGTCATGTTGGTATGGACGGAGAAGCGCATTTCAGTCAAAATCGAATTTGTTAAGTAAACTTCAGGGAAGTTGAAATGGCGATCAAAATAGAAGCGCTGAGAAGTTTTGTGACCGTCGCAAGAACGGGCACGCTGAGCGAGGCCGCAGCCCTTCTGGGCCGCACGCCATCAGCCTTGTCCATGACGTTGAAACAGTTGGAGGAGCACCTGGGCGAGCCGCTGTTTGAAACCGAACGCAAATCAAAATTGACGGCCCTGGGGGGCTTCGTGTTCGAGCAGGCAACGCGCGAATTGAAACAGTTTGATGCGACCGTTCGGGCGATCGAAAACTATGCGTCGTCAAGACATGGACATGTGCGCGTCGCGGCGGTTCCGTCGGTGGCAGGCACTATTCTGCCACAAGCAATTTCAAAGTTTATCAATGACTTCCCCGGTGTGAAGGTCGAAATCAGGGATATGGATTCCCCCTCGGTCCTGAACGAGGTCGCGCGTGAAAACGCCGATATCGGTATCGCCTCGGTTGCGGGCCACCCCTGTGCGCTGGTGCAAACGGATCTGTTGAGCGATGCCTTTGGCGTGGTCTGCCGGGTCGGCTCAAACCTGGCGCGCGCCAAGGGGCCTGCGACTTGGGACGAGATCGCCCGGGAACAGTTCATCGCCAACAGCCTGTCGGGCCAGATTGATGACCCAAGCAGCCGGGCGTTACATGAAACGGCGGCTCTGACCGCCCATAACAACACGTCGCTGGTGGCTATGGTGCAGGCCGGTCTTGGGGTGACGATTTTGCCGCAAACCGCGATGGAGATGCAGGGCGTTCAGGGCGTCGTGTTCCGCCCCCTGGCTGATTCGGCGCAGCGCCGAAGCCTTCAGGTGTTGCGCAAAACCGCGCGGCCAAGCTCTCCGGCTGCTGGCAAGCTGGAGGCTCAGATATTTCGCACCGTCGCCGATTTGGCGCAACTGCCTTGAGCTAGAGCGGCACAACGCGCTGGGTCTGTTCGCCCAGCCCATCAATGCCCAGCGACACCGTGTCACCGATGGTCAGCCAGACCTGCGGGGATTTGCCCGCACCCACACCCGGGGGGGTACCCGTGCAGATCAGATCGCCTGCCTCAAGCCGGGTGAATTCGGACATATAGCTGATGATCGTCGCGACATCGAAGATCATCTTGTTGGTGTTGCCGGTCTGCATCCGCTGCCCGTTCACATCCAGCCACATGTCCAGGGACTGCACATCCGCCAATTCGTCCGGCGTCGCCAGAAATGGACCCGTCGGGCAGAAGTTCGGAAAGCTCTTGCCCTTGGTCCATTGGCCCGAATGCTCCTGCTGCCAGGCGCGTTCGGATACGTCGTTGACCAGCACGAAGCCCGCGACATGCTCCATCGCCTCGTCCCGGGTGATGTTCAGCGCCGGTTTGCCGATGACGATGCCCAGCTCGACCTCCCAATCCAGTTTTGTCATCTTCGGGGAATACAGGATGTCGTCATTGGGGCCGCAATAGGTTGCGGTGGATTTGTTGAACAGAATCGGCTCGTCTGGAATGGCCATCCCCGCCTCAGCGGCATGGTCTGAATAGTTCAGGCCGATGCACCAGATGTTGAAGGGCTGCGCGACCGGCGGGGCCAGGCGCATGCCGTCGATATCGGCCACCGGCAGGGTTTTGGGATCGGTCGCTTTTAGCTGTGCCAACAACGCGGGCGACAGGCTGCGCGGGCCGAAATCGGCGACGATGGACGACGCGTCGCGCGCGACCCCATCGGCATCCAGAAGACAGGGGATCTTGGAGCCGTAGCGGTCCCCGTAACGTGCAAGTTTCATTGTGCGTTTCCTTTTTCTTGCCCCGGCAGGTGTTTGCCAACAGCGCGTCAGCCACGAAGGTGCCATGCCCAACCCATCCTGGATGTGCCAGCATTGCGTTCCTTTTACCATGCGGTTGGATCAGGTAAATGACTCATGCAAAGCGGCCTGCCGTCAAACCCGCCCGACCGGCGGTGGATTGACCCGGATGGGGGTGAGCTGCCCGCCCCCAGCCCCCCGGTTTCCTGCCGTATTGCGACAGAATGACAACTTGTGCTTTGGCCGCGACAGGAAGAACGTGAAGCCGTCGAATTTTGTGACGAAAGCGAACAGGGCAAACCGTGAAACGTGCCATCAAGTTCTTTGCAGACCGCTGTGAGATGGGCAGTTTTGCCCGCTGGACGGCGCTGTGGATCGCGCTTTTGGCGATGGCCTTTCAGGCGCTGCTGTATGCGGAACATGTCAGCGCTTCTGCTGCCCGCAATGTCGCAGTGGCAGGGCCGGACGACAAGCTGGGTTTTCTGGAAATATGTACCGGCGACGGGGTCGTCATTCTGAGCAATGGTGAATTGGCACCCGGTAGCGCGCTTGGATCGACCTGCCTGATTTGTGCTTCGGCCAGCGTGGTAGGCTTTGATCAGCCTGCGCCTGTGGCCCTGGCTGATTGTGCCTTTGGCCTGGTTGCGCGGCTGAATATTGCGCGCGCAAGCGAAGCCCCTGTGGGGGCCGCGCGCGCGGGCAGTGCTGCGATCCGTGCTCCGCCTCTGCGGGCCTGATCTTTGCCTTGACCATGTCGGCCTGACCGCACGCATTCGCGTGGGCGCGCCCATGTGGTTCCCCCAGAACGACTGACAAACCCCTCAATAGGGAAGGAAACCCCATGAACCGTCGCAACTTTATCCTGACGACTTCGACCGGTGCTCTGTTCGCCGCCACCGCCACCAAAGCCAGTGCTGAAATGAAAATGCAGAGCCCCTGGGACTGGACCGGCGAAAACGGCCTGGCCCGGTTTCTGAGGACCGACACCGCACCGCTGGAAAACGAATACGAGAAGTTCCCGCGTTGCCCCTATTGCGGCATGGTGCGCAAAATGTGGAGCCACTCGCGCCACCTGATCGTCTATGATGATGACAGTGTGGATGGGACCTGTTCGATCCACTGCGCCGCGATCAGCCTGTCG
>DFBF01000284.1:0-5013 GCA_002367285.1 Rhodobacteraceae bacterium UBA3087
CATGTTCCAGAAATCTTAAGGGGGCCGAGACATGGAATTTGGTTTCACCACTGCCGCTTACGTCGTTGCGGCTGTTCTGTTCATCCTGAGCCTTGGCGGTCTGTCCGGGCAGGAAAGCGCAAAGCGCGCTGTTTGGTATGGCATTGTCGGCATGGCGCTGGCGGTTGCCGCAACCCTGGTTGGCCCCGGATCGGGCCTGTGGCCGTTGTCGCTGCTGCTGATCGCCGGTGGCGGTCTGATCGGCTATTACGTTGCCACCAAAGTGCAGATGACCGAGATGCCGCAACTGGTCGCCGCGATGCATTCGCTGGTCGGTCTGGCGGCTGTGTTCGTCGGCTATATCGCGCATCTTGAACTGGGCAATGTCATGGCGATGAGCCATGAGGCCCGAGAGGGCCTGGACGGGTTCGCCGCGCTTCTGGCGCATAAATCACCGGTCGAGGTTGCGATCCTGCGGGTCGAGCTGTTTCTGGGCATCTTCATCGGGGCGGTGACCTTCACCGGCTCCGTCGTGGCCTATGGCAAGCTGGCGGGCAAACTGACCTCGTCGGCGGAAAAGCTGCCCGGTGGTCACGTGCTGAACGCGACTGCGGCAGCGATTTCCGTGATCTGTCTGATCTGGTACTTCAACACCGGTGGTTTCCTGCCGCTGGCGCTGATGACCCTGGCCGCGCTGTTCATCGGCTATCACCTGATCATGGGCATTGGCGGGGCGGACATGCCTGTCGTCGTGTCGATGCTGAACAGCTATTCAGGTTGGGCCGCTGCCGCGATTGGTTTCAGCCTTGGCAACGATCTGTTGATCGTGGTCGGTGCGCTGGTTGGCTCGTCCGGTGCGATCCTGTCTTACATCATGTGTAAGGCGATGAACCGCAGCTTTGTCTCGGTCATCCTGGGCGGATTTGGCGGCACCACGGGGCCGCAGATGGAGGTCGAGGGCGAACAGATTGCCATCGACGCCGAGGGCGTTGCCGCCGCTTTGGAAGAAGCCGATAGCATCGTCATCATTCCCGGTTACGGCATGGCTGTTGCGCAAGCCCAGCAGAACGTCGCCGAGCTGACCCGCCGCCTGCGCGCCAAAGGCAAGACCGTGCGTTTCGCGATCCACCCGGTTGCGGGCCGTCTGCCTGGTCACATGAACGTGCTGCTGGCCGAGGCCAAAGTGCCTTACGACATCGTGCTGGAAATGGATGAAATCAACGATGATTTCCCGGATACGGATGTTGCCATTGTTATCGGCTCAAACGACATCGTGAACCCGGCCGCACAGGAAGACCCCAACAGCCCCATCGCCGGTATGCCGGTTCTGGAGTGCTGGAAGGCGAAACAGGTGTTCGTGTCCAAACGTGGTCAGGGCACCGGCTATTCGGGCATCGAAAATCCGCTGTTCTTCAAGGAAAACACGCGCATGTTCTATGGCGACGCAAAGGCCTCGCTGGACACGCTTCTGACGCTGGTTCAGTAAGCCGCCGCAAGCTGCGGCACATTTGAAACAATGCAACCGGCTGCGGAAACGTGGCCGGTTGATTTCTTTTGGGGCGCGCGTAAAAGGTGATCCATTGTTGGGTGGAGTGTTTTTTTGGGCCGGGTTTCCGAATTTCGAAATATGTCGCAAGAGCGTGGGTTGCCGGGGTTCCACTGGACCTCGCCGCGCCATGCGGTGACCTATGTGCGCCGCTCAAACGACCGGCTGGTCGTCACGTTTGACAACATGAAAAGCCGCGAACAAGAAGGCCCGCGCCTGCCTTGGGGGGCTGAATTCCTGGAAGGGCGCGGCGTGTCGCACATGGGCGTCATGATGAACGACCGCAACGACTGGTTCCGCCACAAACGCCTGTGGGCGCTGTTTGATCGAATGCGCAAGCTGGGGTTCTTTGAACGGTTTGAGGACGTGCTGTTTTACGGCAGCTCTATGGGTGGATATGGCGCCTGTGCCTATGCGGCCGCAGCCCCCGGTGCGCGGGTGCTGGCCTTTGTGCCGCAAAGCACGCTGCGCCTGAAAGACGTGCCCTGGGAGGGGCGTTATAATCGCGGCCGCGACCGCGGCGATTGGGACACACGCCGGTATCGCGACGGCAAGACGGGCGTGGGTAAGGCGCGCCAGGTGCAGCTGTTCTATGATCCCTATGATATGCATGACGCCCGCCACGCCGCGCGCATGGATGCGGCCCAGGTCGAGCATTTCCACTGTGGCTTCATGGGCCACCGCGTGCCGCGCCTGCTGTTGCACATGGGCCTGTTGCAAGAGGTCGTGCGCGAAGCGGTTGACGACCGGCTGGACCATACGGGGTTTTACATCCGCCTGCGCTGTCGCCGCGACAGTGCCGGATATGTGCGGGCCGTGCTGGAACGGGCGATTGAAAAGGGTCACCTGCGCCTGGCCGAAGCGGCTATGCTGTCCGTGCTGAAACGCCACCCGGACTGGAAGATGCCGCGCATGAAACTGCTGATCGCGCGGGCCAAAGGCGATCGATCCTGATCTGACCTTGTGCGGTTACCGGCCCGCGTTTCGTACCTGAACCAACAGGTCTTCTTCGTCACGCAGATGGATGTGGACGTGATCGGGCCATGGCGCGTCGGGCAGGTCTTCGGGCGCATGTTCAATGACATGTTGAAGGGCTTTGTTCAGGTCTTCTTGCAGCATCGCCATGCCGTCCTTGAAGGACGGGTAAGACGCCACAAGGCCATAGGTCGTGACGACGGCAGTTCCAATGATCTTGAGCTTGGCAATGATGCTGCCGGGGGCATAGCTGTCAATTTCCAGATGAAGATGATTGAGGCTGACCACCTGGTCTGCGAGCGTGAACCGCAAGGGGCACCTCTCGCACCCGCGGGGCGCTGCGGGTCGACGGATGGCCTCACTGTGTTCGGCGTCCGCGCTTGGGGCACCCTTATCGCGGCGGGGCGCGGTGCAGGGGGGCGTCGCGCCAGTCGCCCGACCGTATCCCGTCCAGGCTCCAATCCCCGATGCGCCAGCGCACCAGACGCAGGGTGGGGCAGCCGATGGCAGCCGTCATGCGGCGGACCTGGCGGTTGCGCCCTTCGGAGATTGTCAGCTCAACCCAGCGGTCGGGAACGGATTTGCGAAACCGCACCGGCGGCGTGCGGTCCCACAGCGTGGGGGGATCAATCAGGCGGGCAAGGGCAGGGCGGGTCGGGCCGTCCTTTAACACCAGCCCCTTGCGCAGTGGCTCCAAATCCCGGTCCGTTGGGTCACCTTCGATCTGCACCAGATAGGTCTTGGTCATCTTGTTCTTGGGGTTGGAAATCTGCGCCTGCAACTTGCCATCATCGGTCAGCAGCAACAGACCCTCGCTGTCACGATCCAGACGGCCCGCCGGGTACACTTTGGGCACGTCGATATAATCCGACAGGGTCGCGCGTTTCGTCGGGGATTTGCGGTCGGTGAATTGCGACAGCACATCAAAGGGTTTGTTGAACAGGATCAGGCGGGTCATGTGGGGGGCGTACCCTGTCTTGCGCGCCAGGCCAAGACCCAGGACCCGGCGCCAAGACCCAGTGCCCCCCATGCAAGCTTGCATTTCACCGGATAAGCGTTACCCATGGCGCCATGAACACATCACGCGCCATTTTGTTGAAGCTGGGCTCGGTTGCGGGCTTTGTCTCGATGTCCTCGCTGATCAAGGCCGCCTCGGACGGCATTCCGCCGGGCGAAGCGGTGTTTTTCCGGTCGCTTTTCGCCATTCCGGTCATCTTGCTGTGGTTGAAGATCGACGGCAACCTGCGCCGGGGGCTGCGCACGCAAAACCCGTTGGGGCATTTGTGGCGCGGGCTGGTGGGCACAGCGGCGATGGGGCTGAATTTCTCGGCTCTGGGCATGTTGCCGCTGCCCGAAGTGACGGCGATCTTTTTCGCAGCTCCGATTCTGACGGTCATTTTCGCGGCGATGTTTCTGGGCGAACAGGTGCGCGCCTTTCGTCTGGCGGCTGTCGCGCTTGGCATGGTCGGGGTGCTGATCATCCTCAGCCCGCGCCTGACCGCCCTGAGCGAGGGCGAGCTGTCCTCGACCCAGACGCTGGGGGCGATTCTGGCGCTGATGGCGGCGACTTTTGCGGCGCTGGCAAAGATTTTCGTGCGCAAGCTGGTGGGCACGGAACACCCTGCGACCATTGTGTTCTATTTCTCGCTCACCGCGACCGCGCTCAGCCTGTTCACGTTGCCGTTCGGCTGGGTCGTGCCAACACCGATACAGGCGCTGTTTTTGATCCTTGCGGGTATCATTGGTGGGGTGTCACAGGGGTTGCTGACCACCGCGTTCCGCCACGCAGACGCATCCATGATTGCGCCGTTTGACTATGCCTCGATGTTGCTGGCGCTGGTGATCGGGTATTTCGTGTTTTCCGAGGTGCCGACCGGGCCGATGCTGGCTGGGGCTGCTTTGGTCATCGCTGCGGGCATCCTGATCATCTGGCGTGAACGCCAACTGGGGCTGGATCGCAAGACGCCAGGTCAGGCGATGACGCCGGGTGGGCAATAGCCCGTTTCGACGACGACTTTAGCAATAGAATCCCACTGGATTCACAGGCCTTTTCGCGCTACACTCGCGCTTAGACCCGGCAAACGGGCGATGTTGAGGCAGTTCAGGCGGTATCTCATGACCGAAATGGTGTATGGCGCTCTCCCCAAGCGGGACGGTGATCCTATTCTTCCCCGTTGGTGGAGGACGATCGACAAGTGGTCGGTCTCTTGTATTCTCATGCTGTTCGGGATCGGGCTGTTGCTTGGTCTGGCCGCCTCGCCGCCACTGGCCGCGCGCAACGGGCTGGATCCGTTCCACTATGTTGAACGTCAGGCGATCTTTGGGGGTGCTGCGCTGGTTGCGCTGTTTGTCACAACCATGATGCCACCCAATCTGGTGCGGCGTCTGGGCGTGATCGGCTTTGTCCTGGCGTTCGTCGCACTGGCCTTGCTGCCGGTGCTGGGCACCGATTTCGGCAAGGGCGCGGTGCGCTGGTATTCGCTGGGCTTTGCATCCGTGCAGCCGTCCGAGTT
>DFBF01000284.1:5099-8349 GCA_002367285.1 Rhodobacteraceae bacterium UBA3087
CCGGGCAAAACCATGTCTTTCGCGCTGGCCGTTGTCGTCGTGGCCTTTCTGGCCATGCAGCCCGATTTCGGCCAATCCGCCCTGATCCTGTTTGGCTGGGGGGTCATGTATTTCCTGGCAGGCGCGCCCTTTACCCTGTTGATCGCCATCGCCGGGCTGGTCGTCATGGGCGGCACCTTTGCCTATCACAATTCGGAACACTTTGCCCGGCGCATTGATGGGTTTCTGACCCCCGAAGTCGACCCGACCACGCAGCTGGGCTATGCCACCAACGCCATCCGCGAGGGCGGGTTTTTCGGCGTTGGCGTCGGCGAGGGCCAGGTGAAATGGTCACTGCCCGACGCGCATACAGATTTCATCGTTGCCGTTGCCGCCGAGGAATACGGGCTGATCCTGGTGCTGATCATTATCGCGCTGTACGCGACCGTTGTTGTGCGCAGCTTTCTGCGTCTGATCCAGGAACGCGACATGTTCATTCGCCTGGCGGGTACGGGGCTTGCGGCCATGTTCGGTGTGCAGGCCCTGATCAACATGGGCGTCGCCGTGCGCCTGTTGCCGGCCAAGGGCATGACGCTGCCTTTCGTCAGCTATGGCGGATCGTCGTTGATTGCCGGTGGGGTTGCCTTGGGCATGCTTCTGGCATTTACCCGCACACGCCCACAGGGCAAAATGAATGAACTTTTGAACACACGAGGGTTCCGATGACCGACCGCCAACCGCTTCTGGTCATTGCTGCCGGGGGCACCGGCGGCCACATGTTTCCGGCCCAGGCCTTGGCCGAGGTCATGCTGCGCCGCGGCTGGCGGGTGAAGCTGTCAACCGACGCACGCGGGGCGCGCTATACTGGTGGCTTTCCCCATGTGGTCGAGATCGAACAGGTTTCCTCGGCGACGTTTTCGCGTGGCGGGATTGTGGCCAAGGCTTTGGTGCCGTTCCGCGTTCTGGCGGGCGTTCTGGGGGCCGCTTGGCGGATGCGGCGCGACCGGCCGCTGGCCGTTGTCGGTTTTGGCGGTTACCCGACCATCCCCGCGCTGGCGGCGGCGACGCTGCTGCGCCTGCCGCGCATGATCCACGAACAAAACGGTGTTCTGGGCCGTGTGAACAAGATCTTTTCAAAACGCGTTGATCGTCTGGCCTGTGGCACCTGGCCGACCGACCTGCCTGATGGGGTCGAGGCCGTGCACACCGGCAACCCGGTGCGCGCCGCCATTCTGGATCGCGCAGGCGCAGGTTATATCGCACCGGGGGATTACCCGATGTCGATCCTGGTCATGGGCGGATCACAAGGCGCGCGCGCCCTGTCTGACAACGTGCCCGCCGCCATCGCTGCCCTGCCGCCCGAGCTTCTGCGCCATGTCTCGGTCAGCCACCAGGCGCGCGACGAAGACCACGCCCGCGTCACCGAATTCTATGACGCACACGGCATTCGCGCCGATGTGCAGCCGTTTTTCAACGATGTGCCGCGCCGGATGAGCGAGGCCCAGCTGGTGATCTCGCGTGCGGGCGCCGGATCTGTCAGCGATATCAGCGTGATCGGACGGCCTTCGATCCTGATCCCGTATCCCCATGCCACCGAAGACCACCAGACCGCCAATGCGCGCGGGCTGGTCGATGCGGGCGCTGCGATATTGATCCCGGAAAGTCAGCTTGACCCTGACGTGCTTTCGGCGCAAATCGCAGCCGTATTGCAAAACCCGCAAGGGGCCGAACAGATGGCGCGCGCCGCCCTTTCTCAGGGCATCCCGGACGCAACCGATCGCCTGGTTTCCTTGGTGAATGAGATGACAGGACATGTGACATGAGCGCAGCCGCAACCAAACTTCCCACCGAAATGGGCATGATCCACTTTACCGGGATTGGCGGCATCGGCATGTCGGGCATCGCCGAGGTGCTGTTGAACCACGGCTATCGCGTGCAGGGTAGCGACCTGAAGGCGTCGAAAATCACCGACCGTCTGGCCGGGCTGGGTGCCGAGATTTTCATCGGTCAGGCCGCCGAAAATCTGGACAACGCCGAAGTCGTGGTCATTTCATCGGCGATCAAGCCGGGCAACGCCGAACTGGATGCGGCCCGTGCGCGGGGCCTGCCGGTGGTGCGGCGCGCCGAAATGCTGGCCGAACTGATGCGGCTGAAATCCAACATCGCGGTTGCCGGCACGCATGGCAAAACCACCACCACGACGATGGTCGCCGAACTGTTGGTCAAAGGCGGCATTGATCCGACCGTAATCAACGGCGGCATCATCCACGCCTATGGCTCAAATGCCCGGATGGGGCAGGGTGAATGGATGGTCGTGGAAGCGGACGAAAGCGACGGTACCTTCAACCGGCTGCCCGCCACCATCGCGATTGTCACCAATATCGACCCCGAACACATGGAACACTGGGGCGATTTTGATACGCTGAAACAGGGGTTTCTGGACTTCGTGTCGAACATTCCCTTTTACGGTCTGGCCGTGTGCAACACCGACCATCCCGAGGTGCAGGCGCTGGTCGGCAAGATCACTGACCGGCGCGTCGTGACCTATGGTTTCAACGCCCAGACAGATGTGCGCGCGGTCAATCTGACCTATCGCGCCGGGGTTGCGCATTTTGACATTGAACTGCGTGGCGAAGGCACGGTGATCGAAGGCTGCACCCTGCCGATGCCGGGTGATCACAACGTCTCCAACGCGCTGGCCGCCGTGGCCGTGTCGCGCCACTTGGGCATGAAACGCGAAGAAATCCGCGCCGCCCTGGCCAGTTTCGGCGGTGTGAATCGCCGCTTTACCCGGGTGGGCGAGGTGGACGGCGTGACCATCATCGACGATTATGCCCACCACCCGGTCGAAATCGCCGCCGTGCTGAAAGCTGCGCGTCAGGCCTGTGAAGGGCGCGTCATTGCCGTGCATCAACCGCACCGCTTTTCCCGCCTGCACAGCCTGTTTGATGACTTCTGCGCCTGTTTCAACGAAGCCGACGTCGTGGGCATCGCCGAGGTTTTTGCCGCTGGCGAAGAGCCAATCGAAGGTGCAAGCCATGGCGATCTGGTCGCCGGTCTGATTGCGCATGGCCACCGCCACGCCCGCGTGGTCGAGAGCCAGGACGACCTGACGCGCATGGTGCGTGAACAGGCGAAGCCGGGCGACATGGTGGTTTGTCTGGGCGCCGGGACCATTTCGGCCTGGGCCAATGCGCTGCCTGATCAGTTGCGGGGCTGACCCGTGCGCCGCTTTTCGCAGCGAAAGGCGGAAATCCTGCCCTTGATCATG
>DFBF01000284.1:8364-10812 GCA_002367285.1 Rhodobacteraceae bacterium UBA3087
GGGGCGCGCGTCACGAAAGGCATGTCACATGGCTGACGAATTAAAGCGCCGCGTCGGGCTTGGCTTGCTGACGATGTATGGCATTGGCGTCATGGTCGGCGCCGGGATTTACGTGCTGGTCGGCGCGATCGCTGCGCAGGCGGGCGTCTATGCGCCGCTGGCCTTTCTGTTGGCGGGGCTGACCGCCGCGCCCACCGCGTTGTCCTATGCCGAATTCTCCTCGCGTATTCCCGAAGCCTCAGGAGAGGCCGCCTTTGTCGAAAAAGGGCTGGGCTTGCATTGGCTGGGGGTCGCAATCGGCGTCGCCATTGTGCTGGCTGGCACCATCTCTGCCGCAGCCGTGCTGCGCGGTGGGGTCGGGTATCTGACCGCAATTGTCGATGTTCCCACCGAATATGCGATCATCGGCATTGGTGTCGCGCTGACCCTTGTGGCCCTGGTTGGCGTTTTGGAAAGCCTGTCTTTGGCTGCCGCGTTCACGGTTGCCGAGATTGTCGGTCTGATCGGCGTCATCTGGGCCGGGTTTTCGGCTGAAGCGGTGGTTGTCTATGCCGCTCTGCCGCCGCCGGTCTGGCCCGGCATCACCGCCGCCGTCGCGCTGGCGTTCTTTGCCTTTATCGGCTTTGAGGACATGGTCAACATGGCCGAAGAGTCCAAGGACCCGACCCGCACCATGCCGCGCGCCATCCTGATCGCGCTTGGCGTGACAACGGTGCTCTATGCGCTGGTCAGCCTGGCTGCGGTCCGCGCCGTGCCGCTGGCAGAACTGACTGTTTCCGACCGCCCGCTTGTGGCGGTGTGGCAGAAAGCAACGCTGATTTCGCCCGTCTATCTGTCTGCCATCGCCGTTGTTGCCGCGCTGAACGGTGTGCTGGCGCAGATCGTCATGGCGGCGCGTGTGTTGTTCGGCCTGGGGCGGCGCGAACCGGCGTTGTCGCTGTTTCACCGTTCCCACCCCCGTCTGGGCACGCCGGTTCTGGCAACCGTTCTGCTGGGAACTGCGCTGGTCATAACGTCGCTGGCTCTGCCGGTCGCACAATTGGCGGAAATGACCGCAACCGTGCTATTGGCGGTGTTTGTTGTCGTCAACACGGCGCTGATTGCGCTGAAGCGGCGCGAGCCTGACGCGCCGTTCAAGACCCACCCACTGGTGCCCTGGCTGGGCCTGATCTTTGCGCTTGCCGCGTTGGCCTCAACCCTCTGGAGCAAACTATGAGCATGACCCTGATCCTGGCCTGCCTTTGGGTGTTGGCCGCCACGCTGACGGCATTCCTGCCGATGCGCACGCAGATGGGGCCGGGCCTGGCTTTGCTGCTGGCCGCGCCGGTTTTGCTGTATTTTATCGCCCGAGACCATGGTTTCATCGTTTTGACCCTTGCGCTTCTGGCCTTTTTGTCCATGTTCCGGCGACCATTGATGTACCTCGCCAAACGGGCGATGGGCCGACCTGCGGAGCCGCCGAAATCATGACCCTGTCGCTGATCCTTGCCTGTGCCTGGGCCGTTCTGGCCAATGTGATCGCCATGTTCCCGTCGCGCCGCCAACATTGGCCCGCCGCCTGGGGGCTGATCGCCGTTGGCATTCCGTTGCTGGGCTATGTGACCTATGAAAACGGGCCCTTTGTCGGGCTGATCGTGGCGGCGGCGGCCATGTCGATCCTGCGCTGGCCGGTGGTCTATCTAAGCCGCTGGCTGCGCGCGCGCCTGGGAAGGGCCCAATGATCCTGCCTGAGGTGCGCGGCACCCTGACCGAAAACCGTGCCTTGGCCGATCTGACCTGGATGCGCGTCGGTGGCCCGGCGGATGTGCTGTTTCAGCCCGCCGATGTCGATGACCTGCGCGATTTTCTGGCCGCGTTGGACGCAAGCATTCCGGTGTTCCCCATGGGGGTCGGCAGCAACCTGATCGTGCGTGATGGCGGCATTCGTGGCGTGGTGATCCGCATGGGCCGCGGGTTCAACCAGATTGACATCGCAGGACAATCCGTCACCGCAGGCGTCGCCGCGCTGGATGCTCATGTGGCGCGCAAGGCCGCCGCTGCGGGGCTGAACCTGACCTTTCTGCGCACCATTCCCGGTGCCATTGGCGGCGCGATCCGCATGAATGCGGGCTGTTATGGCGACTATGTCGCCGATGTGTTCACATCCGCCAAGGCGGTGACGCGCAGCGGCGGATTGGTGACGCTCACCGCTGAGGATCTGCAATTCCAGTACCGCCAAAGCGAGCTGCCCGAAGGCTGGGTGCTGGTCGAGGCCACGTTCGCCGCGCCCACCGGTGACTCCGCCGCGCTGGAGGCCAAGATGGCCACCCAACTGGCCAAGCGCAATGAGACCCAGCCGACGCGCGACCGCACGGCGGGCAGCACATTCCGCAACCCCGCCGGGTTTTCATCGACCGGCAAGGCGGATGACAGTCATGATCTGAAGGCCTGGAAGGTGATCGACGACGC
>DFBF01000030.1:0-140 GCA_002367285.1 Rhodobacteraceae bacterium UBA3087
CGTTCATCAAGGGCGGCGTCACCCAGCGCGGATTTCTTGGCGGCGATGGCGGAATTGATTTCATCCTTCAGCGCGTTCAGCTTGGGACCCATGATCTGGCGTTCCTCAGGCGTCATCTTGCCCAGCTCGCGCATTTTCAG
>DFBF01000030.1:186-334 GCA_002367285.1 Rhodobacteraceae bacterium UBA3087
GCATCGGCAATCACGCCCAGATATTTCTGTTTCAGATCGTCCATGTGGACCCCCATGTCATCCTGTGTCCCCTGTTACGAATTGGGGCGCAAATAAGCAAGAAGCCGCGAGACCCGTAAAGGTCCGCGGCTTCATGTTTAGTGGTCGC
>DFBF01000030.1:483-3861 GCA_002367285.1 Rhodobacteraceae bacterium UBA3087
GCCAGCGACAGGCCGTTGATGAAACGCGAATATGTCAGCGCCTCGTCATGCATGCGCACAGCAGCGTTGATCCGCTGGATCCACAGCGCGCGGAAGTTGCGCTTGCGGTTCTTGCGGTCGCGGGTCGCATATTGGTTGGCTTTGTCGACAGCCTGACGCGCCACCTTGAAGGTGTTCTTGCGACGGCCATAATAGCCCTTCGCGGCGTCGGTTACTTTTTTGTGACGAGCGTGAGTGGTCGTGCCACCTTTGGTACGGGACATATCAAACTCTCCTTAACGCGAATACGGCATCATCGACTTGACGATTTTCTCGTCAGGAGCCGACAGTACGGTGGTGCCGCGCGCATTGCGCAGGAATTTATTGGACCGTTTGATCATGCCGTGGCGCTTACCGGCCTGACCGGCCTTCACGCGACCAGAGGCCGTCACTTTGAACCGCTTTTTGCAGCTCGATTTGGTCTTCATCTTGGGCATTTCCGTCTCCTTCTCAGGTTCGGTAGGGAACGCGACTCGGCATGCCACTTCGGGCCGGTCACGCATAAGAGTGCGCCGTATAGGGGCGATTGGCCGGGCTGGCAAGTGGATTCAGTGCAAAAGCCGCCCCACAACGCGGACAAATACGTCGGGGATTTCCTCGATCCTATAGCCGCCGGGCTGTTGGGTGACGGCCAGAGCAATCAGGCCGCCGCCAATCAGAACCATGATCGCCGCAGCGCGCGGCACGCGGTGGTCGACAAAGGCGCCAACAATCGACGGGATGGTCAGCGCCAGAACCACAAGCCCGATTACCAGATACAGATCGTTCGTCATTCACAAAGCCTCTTGGGTCGAATGAAAGCGATTCTATTCGGGATCGGCAGCGAAGATCAACCTTTCCGCGCAAGGCGCAACCCTGAGGATATTGGTGGTCCCCGGAACATTGAACGGCACACCGGCGGTAACGACGATCTGGTCGTCCTCGGTTGCGAACCCCGACGACCGCGCGGCGCGCGCAGCCGATACAACGGCCGTCTTGAACCGTTCGACTTCGCCCGCTGTCAGGAAACAGTTCGTGCCCCAGGACAGGCACAGGCGGCGGGCCGTGCCGGTCAGCGGTGTCAGCGCAATGATCGGCACGCGGGGCCGTTCGCGCGCAGTCAGAACCGCAGTTGTGCCCGACTGGGTGAAACAGCAGATCGCCTTGATATCGGTGTTTTCCGCAATCTCGCGCGCCGCAGCAACGATGCCATCGGCAACCGAGGTGCGTTCAACCTTGCGGCTGGCCTCGATCAACTCGCGATAGGTGGGGTCCTGTTCGACCTCAATCGCGACCTTGTCCATCGTGGTGACGGCTTCGATCGGGTAGGCGCCCGCAGCCGATTCCGCCGACAGCATGACCGCGTCGGCCCCGTCATAAATGGCATTGGCCACGTCCGACACTTCGGCGCGGGTCGGGATCGGGCTTTCGATCATGCTCTCCAGCATCTGGGTCGCAACGATCACCGGCTTGCCTGCGCGACGACAGGAATGGATCAGGCGTTTCTGGATCGGCGGCACGGCCTGCACCGGCAGTTCGACCCCCAGATCGCCACGCGCGACCATGATGCCATCCGAGGCTTCGAGGATCGCGTCAAACGCATCCACCGCCGCAGGCTTTTCGATTTTCGACAGCACGGCGGCGCGGCCATGGGCCAGTTCGCGGGCGTCTTCGACGTCTTCGGGCCGCTGCACGAAGGACAGCGCCAGCCAGTCAACGCCCAGCTGACAGGCAAATTCCAGATCCGCGCGGTCTTTCTCCGACAACGCCGCCAGGGGCAGCACCACGTCGGGCACGTTCACGCCCTTGCGGTCGGAAATCGTCCCGCCCACTTCGACGACGCAATCGGCGAAATCGGGGCCGCATTCGACGACCCGCAGGCTGATCTTGCCGTCATTGACCAACAGGGACGACCCGGGCTTGAGCGCCGCAAAGATTTCGGGGTGCGGCAGGCAGACACGGTGGCTTTCGCCCGGCGCGTCGTCCAGATCGAACCGGAAAGGATTGCCCTCGTCCAGCTCGGCGGCCCCGGCGGCGAACACGCCACAGCGCAGCTTTGGCCCCTGAAGGTCGGCCAGAATGGCAATCGGGCGGCCCATGTCCTTTTCGACCTGGCGCACGATGGCGTGGCGAACGCGTTGTTCTTCGTGCGTGCCATGGGACATGTTCATGCGAAACACGTCGGCGCCCGCTTCGAACAATCCACGGATGGTATCATAGTCGTTGGAAGCCGGGCCCAGAGTGGCAACAATCTTCACGTTTCGAAGGCGTCTCATCGCGCACTTCTCCTTAAGTCATTACATCATTTTCGGTGGGCCACGTATTCTATGCCTCAATTCGCCGCATGTGACAACTGGCGCTTTACCTTTCGCTCGCATAAACGGGTGTGGACCCATTATACGACAGAGCCATGACATATCAGCCCTTCCATATCGTCGGCGAAGACCGCCCCTCCCGTTGGCTGGTCACCTGTGACCATGCCGCCAACACCGTGCCCGCGCCTGTAAATGGCGGCTCTCTGGGTATCGCGCCCGAAGACATGGCGCGCCACATCGCGTTCGATCCGGGCGCGGCTGGGGTGACTTTGGGGCTGGCAGAACTGCTGGACGCCCCCGCAATCCTGTCCAATTTCTCGCGTCTGGTGATTGACCCGAACCGGGGCGAAGACGACCCGACGCTGTTGATGAAGCTGTATGACGGGACCATTGTTCCCGCCAACCGCCATGCGGACGCGGCGGAAAAGGGACGGCGGCTGGACGCCTATTATCGCCCCTATCACAAGGCGCAGGCCCGGTTGGCGGCGCGTCAGGACAACACCGTGCTGCTGTCGATCCATTCCTATACGCCGCAGTTGAACGGGCGACCGATCCGGCCCTGGCATGTCGGCATTCTGCATGGGCGCGACGCGCGTCTGGCGGTGCCGCTGATCCGGCGGCTTGAAGCCGAGCCGGACCTGTGCGTCGGTGAAAACGAACCTTATGGTGGGCACCTGGACGGCGACAGCGTCGATCGTCACGCGATCCAACATGGCCGCGCCAATGTGCTGATCGAAATTCGTAATGACCTGATCCAAACCGACGAACAGCAATACGCCTGGGCCAAACGCCTGGCGCCGATCCTGGAAGAAACACTGGCCGCAACGGGGTTGTGACATGCCACATCTGACGATTGAACATTCTCTGGACGTGGCCGCAGGCCAGACCCTGTGCGATGACCTGTATGATGCATTGGCCGCGCATCCGGCGGTGCCGCGACCCGAAAGCCTGAAAATCCGCACCCTGCCCTGTCCGCATCACCGGATCGGAACCGAGCCGCAAAGTTTCGCCCACGCAAACCTGGCGCTGTTGCCGGGGCGTGACG
>DFBF01000129.1:0-5515 GCA_002367285.1 Rhodobacteraceae bacterium UBA3087
ATAGGCGCTGACGTCAGACACCTGTGCCATCTGCATGACCCGTTGCATTTGTTGCTCCAGGGTCTTCCCGTCAATGGTGACGGTCCCCATCAAGCGTGACCATTCCTGGTATTGCTCAGAGGACAGAGTGATCTGCCCAATCTTGCGATCAGGCCCGGAGAAGCCATAGCCCAGGCGGCGCAGTTCCTGAGACACCGTGTCATTGTCCCCCTCGCGTTCCCGCAGGAACCCTAGAAGGTAACTCGGGGTCTCAATCTCCTCACCTGTCACCCAGTCTTGGCGAACAGGAAGGTCTCCGGACATGCCGGGGGTGTTGGCCTTGATCCTGTCCATGAACCCACGGGCTTCCCGCTGGAACGGGTCGGTGCTCTGGTTGAACGTCCGCCCGGCAGAGGAGAAGGGCACCATGGAGGCGGCCCGTTGTTCCATCCNNNNCATCCCGGCGCTGGCCAATGACACCGATTACGGATTAACCCGATACCCGTGGACCCGCGATCTGACCCGCGCTTTGCGCATCACGGATCGGCTGTAGGCTGGCATGATCTGGGTGAACAGCGAAAACGTGCGCCACCTGCCGACGCCGTTTGGCGGCGTGAAAGCCAGCGGTATTGGCCGGGACGGCGGCGACTGGTCGGTCGAATTCTATATGGAAACCAAACACGTCGGGCTTGCGCTGGACGACCACAAAATTCCGCGTCTGGGCGCGTAAAGGAGGATAAGACATGGGGGAAATCGTACTTGCCGCCAAGATGACTCACGTGCCGACAATGTTGATGTCGGAACAAGAGGGGTCGATCCACGGCAAACGCCAACCGGCTATCGAAGGCCACTATGAAATCGCACGCCGGGCCAAGGCTCTGGGTGCTGATACCGTGGTGATCTGCGACACGCATTGGGTGATCAACGCGGGCTTTCACATCAATGCGAACAAGCGGTTCGAGGGGCTGTTCACCTCGAACGAATTCCCGCAGTTCATCCAGGATCTGCCGTACGCCTATGACGGCAATCCCGAACTGGGCGACGCGATTGCGGCCGAGGCCAGCGACATGGGCACCTATACTTTGGCGCATCATCTGGACAGTCTTGAGTTGGAATACGGCACCCTGGTGCCGATGCGGTTCATGGCGCACATGAAGGTCGTGTCGGTCGCCGCCTGGGCCACCGTGCACAACCATGACGAAAGCCGTATTGTTGGCGAAGCGATCCGCAAGGCGATCGAGGCCTCCGACAACAAGGTGTTGCTGGTCGCGTCCGGGTCGCTGTCCCACAAAATCTGGGCCAACAAGGATTACGCGCCCAACAACGGCACCTTTACCATCAGCAGCGAATTCAACCGCCAGATGGACCTGCATGTGTTGGAAATGTGGAAGAACGGCGACCACGCGACGTTCCTGAAAATGCTGGGCGAATACGCGCAATTCTACTGTGGCGAAGGGTCGATGCACGACACCGCCATGCTGTATGGCGCGCTGGGTTGGGACCAGGATGACGCGAAATTCAAGGTCGTTTCGCCCTATTTCCCATCGTCAGGCACAGGCCAGGTCAACGTGGTCTTCCCGATTCAGTAAGGATATGACCATGCGTTTTGCCAGCTATACCGCCGATGGTGCGGATTTCTATGGGGCCATCACCGATGATGGCGCGATTTCCCTGTCGCCCGAATTCCCGGATCGCAAGCGGGTTCACCGGCCAAGGCCAGAATCTGATCCGCCCACCGGAAAACCACACGCTGGATTACGAAGGCGAGGTGGCGATTGTCATCGGCAAGGGGGGCCGTCGTATTTCGCAGGACGACGGCTATGACCACATTGCCGCGTTGACGCTGTGCAACGAAGGCATCGGCACCCTGCGCAACGGGGTCGAGGACGAAGCATGACGCCGCAGGACCACGCGACCGCCGCCGCCGATCTGTTGCAGGCCGAAGAAACCGGCCAGCAAATCGGGCTGTTGTCGCTGCAATACCCCGGCATCACGATGGACGACGCCTATGCGGTGCAATCGGCGCTGATGGCGTCAAAACTGGCGGCCGGGCGCGGGGGATCGGCTGGAAGATCGGACTGACCTCAAAGGCGATGCCATACGCCTTGGGCATCGGCATTCCTGACAGCGGGGTGCTGTTTGACGACATGGCGTTTGACCATAGTGCGACCGTGCCGGCAGGCCGGTTCATCCAGCTCCGCATTGAAGCCGATATCGTCTTTGCCTGACAGGTCTGGTTTTCCGGCCTAACGCTGTTGTGCCCCGTCCGCCTATGCTGTGAACGCGGGGCATTTGATTTGCCGCATTTACAGATGCCTCGGAACGCGCGACCATGGCTGCGCGAACATTCACCAGGACGGGACCGCCCGCAGGTTAGCTGGCGCAGATTTCCCGCCTTACGGGAGGTGCATCATGACCCTGAAAACACTACTCTACGCTGGTTTTGCCACGGGCTTGGCCCTTGTGCTGTCAGCCCCCGCTGCCATGGCGACCGAAGCCGCCGCAACAGTCGATTTGAACGTGCGAACCGGACCAGGCACCAATTTCAGCGTGGTCGACACGTTGAACGCCGGGGAACGGGTCGAGGTGGTGGAATGCCAGCCCAACGCCTGGTGCTATATCGACCAGAGCGGAGCGAACGGTTGGGTCAGCTCAAATTACCTGGAGGCCGTGCCAGCCCCCGGTGGCGGCGGCAGCAATTGCCAGCTGCAATTCACCATTGGGGCGGACGGCCCTAAATTGGCAGTGGTTTGCGATGATCCTGCGCCGGTCCCTGCCCCTGCACCATCATCAGGCCTTGCATGTTTCTATGGCGATGCAAACTTCAGCGGAGCCCGTTTCTGCGCCAATGCTGGCGATATGCCGACGATCATTGCGGGCCTGAACAACCGCATCACCTCGGTGCGTCTGACCGGTGCAACGCGCGTGCGATTGTGTACGGAACCCAACCATGGCGGGTTCTGCCTGATGCTGACGGGCGATGTGCCGCAACTGGGACCGATCATGAACAACCGCGCATCATCCCTGACGGTATACAGTCCCTGGTGGGGCGGTGGCCTTCCGGTTCCGTTCCCGGCTCCGGTTCCAGCGCCGGTTCCGATCCCCATCCCCACACCGGTGACCCCGGCAACACCGGCGACCTTCTCGACCGGCCCGCTTGAGCTTGCCTCAAGCTATACCGCCGACCTGGATCGCGGCATCATGGCCGGGGGTGGCGTCGATATCTGGCACCATGCGATCAACGCAGCCGTGCGCAAATTGGAGCCACGCAACGGCGCGCAACTGGCCTTGGGCGACGGGTCAAACCGTGGCTTTGCAGGCTGCTACAATGCGGCCTTCTCCTCGGCGTCGATCCCCTTTGCGTCGCTGACCATCGGCACCTATGTCTGTGCCAAAACCAGCGAAGGCCGTATCTCGCAATTCCGGGTGAACGGCTATAACGGCACGACACTGCGGATCGGCTATACGACCTGGTCGGACTGAACGCGAACCCGGCCCTTCGGGGCCGGGGACACTGCCGTTACGACACATGCGAAAACCAGCATTCACATGATTTCGATCAAGGAATGCTGCAACGCGGCGTGGTTTGGCAGGGGCGAAAACACCTCTTGCGAAAAGGATCAGACACATGAGCTGGAATGAAAAATTCGACGGCCTGAAAAACCAAATTCGAGGCCTGAATGGCGCCAACCCTGCGGCTTCCAAGGGCTTTGCCGGTCTTGGCAAAGCCGTCAAGGAAGAGGGCGTGGTCGAGTTCAAGACCAAGGAATTCGTGGCCCTGGGCATCGCGGTTGCGACCAAATGCGAAAGCTGCATCATGTTCCACATTGATGCGTTGATCCGCATCGGTGCGACGCGAGAAGAAGTCGCCGACGTGCTGGGCATGACCATCCAGATGGGCGGTGGCCCGTCGCTGATGTATGCCTCCAAGGCGCTGGATTGTTATGACGAATTCGCCGCCCGGTAAGGGCTGCGACGCGGTTCGCGATCTCAAATCTGACGCGGGGCGGTGAATTTTCCCATTCACCGCCCCGTTTCCGTCTGGTCATATGCCCGCAACACATTCCACCAAAGGGGGCATGCAATGTCGATCATGGAACTTCTGAAACAGGCACAGGGCGGTGACGGTCTGGGCAAGCTGGCCGATCAATTCGGTCTGGACGCGGGCAAGGCTGGCGAACTGACCGACCTTCTGGGTCCGGTCATCGGGCGCGCCACGCGGCAACAGGCCGAAGGCGGCGGGTTGGAGGACATTCTGGGTGCGCTGAAAGGCGAAGCCCAGGCCGGCAATTTCGACGATGCGGGTCTGGCGGCCAGCCCGGGCGGACAGGCCCAGGGTCAGGCGTTTTTGCAAAGCATCATGGGGGGCAGCCAGTCCGAAGGTCTGGCCCAGGAGGCGGCTCAGCGCACCGGCATCGACCTGTCGACCGTACAGAGCTTTCTGCCCGCCTTGGCCGCAATGGCGCAGGGCGGTTTACAAAAATCCATGCCCGATGCGGCACTGGACACCATGGCCACACCGGCGTCGGGTGGCGGTCTGATGGGTATGATCGGTGGGCTTCTGGGCGGGAAATCCGGCGGCCAGGGTCCTGATCTGTCGATGCTGACCCAGATGCTGGACGCCGATGGCGACGGCTCGGTCGTCGATGACCTGATGGCGAAACTGGGCAAATAAGGCGTTTCGAAATGCGTTACCGGGCCCCCGGAAGCGCCTGCCACAGGCGGTTGAAATCACCGCCTGCGGCCACCTTCGCGATCAGGCCGCGCAGCGCCTCGGGCCCTGCTGCATCGGCCACGCCTGCGACCAGATCCATCGCCGCGCCATAGGCCGATTTCCAACCCATTTCGTCGACCGCCTGGTTCCATTGCCCGAACCGTCGGGCCTGTTTGATCCGTGCGCGCAAGGCGGGACGGGAGGCATTCAAGCGGGTGTCACCCGATACCCAGCCTGCCAGCCCTTCGCTGAACCAGGCCGGAAAGCGCGCAACGCGCAAGCCGGCCAGCCGGTGCAGTTCCACATGGGTCAGCTCATGCGCCATGGTCAGACGCGTCACCCCGTTTGGCCCCAGGACTACCAGTTGTGTCCCCCAGGTTTTGCCAATCGGCCCGTTGCGCCCCAGAAACCTGTCGCGACAAGGCGTGGTGGTGCACAGGATCAGGCGCGGATCGCCGCGTTTGCGACCAAAAAACGCCGCCACATCACGGCGCGCCAGCACCAGCGCCTGTCGCGCCTGAGCGGCCTGGGTCGGATCGTCGATGAACAGCTGTGGCGTGATCTGAGCCACGCCTTTGGGCTGCGTGCGCAAGGCGCGGGTCAGTTCGCCCGCGCCAAAGGAAACGCTGGCCCCCAAGGTGAGCGCCAGCGTCAAAATCATACCGAATGTGAACCGTTTTCCCATGCAATCCTAAGTGGGCACAGGCGCGGCTTTGGTCAAGCGGGATCAGCCATCCACACGAATGGCGGCGTTTTTCGGATCATATGGGCTGTCTTCGACAATCACCGCATCCCACAGTTGGTTCTGCATTTTGACCTTCA
>DFBF01000129.1:5620-9428 GCA_002367285.1 Rhodobacteraceae bacterium UBA3087
GCCTCGCGGCCCCAGGGGTCGGCGTCCTCCGGCCCGTCGATCAGCAGGGTCACGCATTTGCTGCGAATGCCCTTGGCGACCATGGCGTCCTTGCCGTGGAAATCCTTTTCGAGGTCGATGAAACGCGGCAGGTCGGCCTCGGCGGGGGTCGCGTCACGGCCCAGTTCGGTGCCAAAGGCGCGATAGGATTTCTCCTGACGCAACCAGTTCTGCGCGCGCGCGCCGACCAGTTTCATGCCGTGTTTCTCACCGGCCTTGACCAGCAGGTCCCACAGGTAATTCTGCATCTCGATCGGGTGGTGCAGCTCCCAACCCAGTTCACCGGTATAGGCGACGCGGATCGCATTTACCGGACACATGCCCAGTTCGATCTTGCGCGCCGTCAGCCAGGGAAACCGTTTGTTGGACAGGGCCGTTTCGGGGTCGGCATCGACGATGACATCCTTCAACACGTCACGCGATTTCGGCCCGGCGATGGCAAGAACGCCCCACTGCGTGGTCACGTCCTGGATTTCGATATAGCCGAATTCCTCCATCTTGTCGTCGGCGGCTTTGCGCAGATAATCGGCGTCATATTCTGTCCAAGCCCCTGCGGAGACAAGATAATAGCTATCTTCACCATTGCGCACGATCGTATATTCCGTGCGTGTGGTGCCATGGGCGGTCAGCGCATAGGTCAGATTGATCCGGCCAATGCGCGGCAGCTTGTTGCAGGTGAACCAGTCCAGGAATTGCGTCGCGCCGGGGCCTTTGACCACGTGTTTGGTAAAGGCTGTCGCATCAATCAGGCCAACGCCTTCGCGCACGGCTTTGGCCTCGACCACCGCGTGTTGCCACCAACCGCCGCGCCGGAAGCTGCGCGCGTCATGGTCGTTGAACCCTGCGGGGGCGTAATAATTCGGGCGTTCCCAGCCATTGACCCAGCCAAATTGCGCGCCTTTGGCGGCTTGGCGGTCATAGGCGGGCGATGTGCGCAGCGGACGCGCCGCCGGGCGTTCTTCGTCCGGGTGGTGCAGAACATAGACGTGGTCGTAACATTCTTCGTTCTTGCGGGCGGCGAATTCCGTCGTCATCCAGCCCGAGGAATAGCGTTTCGGGTCAAGGCTGGCCATGTCGATTTCCGCTTCGCCATCGACCATCATCTGGGCCAGATAATAACCGGTGCCACCTGCCGCTGTGATGCCAAAGCTGAAGCCTTCGGCCAGCCACATGTTGCGCAGACCCGGCGCGGGGCCGACCAGCGGGTTGCCATCGGGCGTATAACAAATCGGACCGTTGAAATCGTCCTTCAACCCACTGTCTTCGCAGGACGGTATGCGGTGGATCATCGCCATGTACTGATCTTCGATCCGGTCCAGCGCCAGCGGGAACAGGTCGGCGCGGAAACTGTCGGGCACACCATGTTCGAACACCGCAGGGGCGTGTTTTTCGTACACTCCCAGGATCCAGCCGCCACGTTCTTCGCGCACATAGCTCTGTGCGTCGGCATCGCGGATGACCGGGTGTTCCGGGTTGCCCGCAGCGCGATATGCTTCCAGTGCCGGGTCGACATCGGTAACGATGAACTGGTGTTCCACGGGGATTGCCGGGATCTTAATGCCCAGCATCTTGGCGGTGCGTTGCGCGTGGTTGCCCGAGGCCGTCACGACATGTTCGGCGGTGATCACAACGGTTTCATCCGAGGGCACCAGATTGCCGCCCTTTTCCACCATCTTGGAGCAGGTGACCTCCCAATGGGTGCCAGTCCAGTGGAACGCGTCTGCTTGCAGGCGGCGCACGATCTCGACGCCGCGCTGACGCGCGCCCTTGGCCATGGCCTGTGTCACATCGGCGGGATTAATGTATCCATCTTCGGTGTGATACAGCGCGCCCTTCAGGTCGTCGGTCTTGATCAGCGGCCAACGCGCCTTGATCTCATCCGGGGTCAGGAATTCATAGTTGATGCCCACGGTGTCGGCGGTTGACGCATACAGCATGTATTCATCCATGCGTTCGTCCGTCTGCGCCATGCGCAGGTTGCCGACCACAGCGAAACCCGCGTTCAGGCCGGTTTCGCCCTCCAGTTCCTTATAGAACTTCACGGAATAGTCGTGGATGTGGGTCGTCGCAAAGGACATGTTGAACAGCGGCAACAGACCGGCGGCGTGCCAGGTCGACCCCGACGTCAGTTCGTCGCGCTCGAGCAACATGACGTCATCCCAGCCCGCCTTGGCCAGGTGATAGGCGATCGATGCGCCAACGGCACCACCGCCGATGACAAGAGCTTTTACGTTGGTTTTCATGAGGGCGACTCCCTTGGGGAAAATGTTGCCTCACCATGGCGCATCGCAAATCGTCGCGCAAAACCAGCCCGACGCAAATTCGCGCAAAAACGACCTAGGCGGGATCGCTTCGGGTTTGGTTACTGTGCGTGGCGCCCCAGTTGGGCATTGAACCGATCCAGCGGCAAGACCGGGTTGATCAGATCAAACAGGTCCTTTCGCCGGGGCGATGTCGGGTCAAACAGGGTATAACAGACGTAGTCTTCGATCATCGCCGCCTGTTGTTCGAACCCATAGGCCAAAAAGGCCCGGTCCGCGTCGGGAGTGTAAAAATACGGGTCCAGGCTGGCGACGCTTTCGCCGCCGGAGGTGGCCGGGTCATAGTCCGTGCGGCTGCGGTTCTGCCATTGCCAGACATGGACCAGTTCGTGGGTCATCAACAGCACATGGGGCACGGGCACGGCGCGGGGCCAGCCTTGCATCATGTCTGCGCGGTAAAAGTCGCGTTTCAGAAAAACCTGGTTCCACAAGACCGCGCCTGCGGGCAATTGAAAGCCCTGACGCGGGCTGGGCACACGGTCACAGACCCCTTCGGGCAGGGCGCGGGCCGGCGGCGCATCGGGATCAATTGGCTCCGGGGACGGCAAGGGGGTCAGGCCCAGTCCGGCCTGCACGACGATGGGCTGTACATCCAGACTGTCACCGAACAGCGCCGTGGCAAAGGCCTGTTCATCCGGCGCAAGCCCGCGGGCGCAGCCGGTCAGGGCCACAAGCGTGACCAAGCACAGCCTGAACGCGCGCCTGTCAGCCATCGACCTTGCCACCAGATGGTACAGGACCAACCCGCAATTCGTCCCAGCGGTTGCGCAGGTAAAACACGTTTACCAGCCAGATCACCGGGTTCATCATCAGAAAGCTAAGCCCGACCAGGCCCCAGCGTTGGCGGCGCAGCGTCATGGCCGCCGCAATGCACAGCGCGCCAACGGCGACCGCCCAAGGGACCATCGACAGGATATGCGCGTCGGACCGATGGGTAAGCGTGCCAAACGACGCCAACAGCACCAGCCCCGCCCCCAGCGTGGTCAGCGTGAACCAGCCCATGAAATAGCCCCAGACAAAGGGCTGCACACCGGGACTGTTGTCCCGCAAATACCGGTTGCCACGATAGGCCAGCGCCAGGGAAATCACGGTGGTCACAGCAACCACCACCACCGAAATGGTGTTCACACCAATCGTCATACATCTCTTCCTTACGGGGCGGCCCGGATCTGGGCCGCAGGGTCACAACATGCCGGGCACAACCTGATCAGGTGGGCGATGACCATCGGCGAAGGTCTTGATATTGATGATGACTTTCTCGCCCATCTCGATCCGCCCTTCGTGGGTGGCCGAGCCCATATGCGGCAAAGTCACCACATTGGGCACATCGCGCAGACGCGGGTTCACCTCGGCGCCATGTTCATAGACGTCCAGGCCCGCCCCGGCGATGTCACCGGCCCGCACCATGCGGGTCAGCGCGTTTTCGTCGATCACTTCGCCGCGCGAGG
>DFBF01000075.1:0-5808 GCA_002367285.1 Rhodobacteraceae bacterium UBA3087
CCGGTCCCGGCCGCAAAGATGCAGACGCGTTTCTTTTCCAAATGCCGCACGGCACGGCGGCGGATGTAAGGCTCGCAAACCTGATCCATGGGAATGGCGGAAATGACCCGCGTGAAAACGCCCAGCCCTTCCAGGGCGGCCTGCATCGCCAGCGCGTTCATGACGGTTGCCAGCATACCCATGTAGTCAGCGGTGGTGCGCTCCATGCCCTGCGCGGACCCCTGAAGGCCGCGAAAGATGTTGCCGCCGCCAATGACCATGCAGATTTCGACACCCATTTCGTGCACGCTTTGCACTTCGCGCGCGATGCGTTCCACCGTCGGGGGGTGCAGGCCAAAGCCCTGGTCGCCCATCAGCGCCTCTCCCGAGATTTTAAGCATGACCCGTTTGAAGGTCGTTTGCGGGGTCTCGGGGTTGGTCTCACTCATGGTTGCCACTCGCTCGCTGTCATGGTTCTTTGGCGCGCAAAATGGCCGAAACCGGCGGCGGGTTCAATGCGCGATCGCCTGAGGGGGAAAGAAAAAGGACCAGATGGACCAGATCATTCGCAGTATTCCCGCAGATCAGCCGGTTCTGATTGCCGGCCCCACCGCGTCCGGGAAATCGGCGATGGCGCTGGCGATAGCACGTCATGGCGGCGGCGTTGTGGTGAACGCGGATGCGTTGCAGGTGTTCGCCAACTGGCGGCTTTTGACGGCGCGGCCCAGCTTTGCCGATGAAGAGGCCGCGCGCCATCTTCTGTATGGGCACGTGCCCGGTGATCAGGACTATTCGGTTGGCCATTGGCTGCGCGAGGTGAAACCGCTGTTGTCGGGCGCTGCGCGGCCGATCATCGTTGGCGGTACCGGGTTGAACTTCACCGCCTTGACCGAAGGCCTGGCCGACATTCCGCCCACCCCGCCCGCCGTGCGCTCTGAGGGCGAGGCATTGCTGGCCGACAAGGGGCGCGCGGCGATGCTTGAAGAATTGGACGCCCAAACACGGGCGCGGATCGACCAGCTGAACCCGGCCCGTGTCGCGCGCGCCTGGGAGGTCTGGCGCAGCACAGGGCGCGGGTTGGCCAGTTGGCAGGACGACACGCCGCCACCCCTTTTGCCACGCGCAAACGCCGCCGCTTTCGTGCTTCAGGCCGACCGCGACTGGCTGCGCGACCGAATCGCCCGCCGCTTTGACGCGATGATCGCCGATGGTCTGGTCGAGGAAGCCCGGCGCAACCTGGCCCACTGGGACCCCAAAGCACCAAGCTCCAAAGCGATTGGCGCCCCTGAACTGATCGCCCATCTGCGGGGCGACATGGATTTGGACTCGGCCCGGCGCGCGGCCATCGTTGCCTCGCAACAATATGCCAAACGACAGCGCACCTGGTTTCGCGCCCGAATGAAGGATTGGACCCCGGTGGGGATTTCAGCCCAGGCGGGCTCCTAGGGGGCAACGCAATCCATGGTGGAGGAATTCCATCCAGCCCCCAAGATGCTGCGGCGACCTTCCCGCCTATGGAAACATACTGTTTGCGGCATTTTCCGGGGCGACAAAACAGGATTTTTCGGTTAATCCTAAGGGCACTCATTGACCTGCTGCCTGAGATGAATTGCCCCATATGACCCGTACCATGCCGATCCCGAACTCGCCCTTCCGTGTGCTTCCGCTTGCCCGTCTCGCCAAAGGCGGACGATGGCGGACCGAGGCCATGCGCAGCTATGGCGCGCCGGTTCTGATCTGGTTCACACGCGGTCAGGGGCGCATCACCGTGAACGGCGTGACGGCCGGATATGGCCCCCACAACGCGATCTTCCTGCCCGCAGGCACGATGCATGGGTTCGAAATGTCGAACCAGGTGCATGGCACCATTGTGGTGTTTCCCGCCGGGGTCGAAGATCAGCTGTCCCTGCCCGATGACCCGGTGCACCTGCGTCTGCGTGATGCCGACAAACACAGCGACCTGTCGCGGCTGATCGAAAACCTGCAACGCGAGATGGAGACCAGCTCGTCCATGGCGCATCAGGCGATGATGTGCCACGCGGGTCTTCTGGCAGTCTGGCTGGAACGCGAGCTGATGACCTCTGGGCGCGCCGAGGTCAAGCTGGATGCAGCCGGGCGTCTGGCCGCAGCCTTTACGGCGCTGGTCGAACAAGATTTCCATTCCGCGGATTCGGTGCGTGACTATGCTGCCAAGCTGGGCGTGACCCCAACCCACCTGTCGCGGGTCTGTAACAAGGCCTGCGGGCGTCCTGCTTCGGCGATCCTGGCGGACCGTGTGCATTACGAAGCGCGCCGGCTGCTGTCGGAAACGCATATGCCGATCAAGGACATCGCCAACAGCCTGGGCTTTACCAGCCCGGCCTATTTCACCCGCGCATTCAGCAATCACACCGGGCGCACCCCGTCGGATTTCCGCCGCGCGCACTGATCCAGGCGCAATCATTTATCGGGCGATCAGGGCCATTCTGATTCTCGAAAAAGGAAGCTCCGGGAAATATTCTTAATGCCGGACCCCTTGCATTTGCAATTTTTGAAATAGTGTCAGCTATTTCGACACAGCCAGCCTTATAACGCAGTATGTCGTTTTTATTCCATGCGCATGTCGCTTTTGTTACGTGAAATGACGATCCCCGACATTGACCTTTGCTTAAAAAACAGGCCCCATAGGTTCTGGAGGGAGGCTGCGCAAGCACTGCGCATACGTAAAAGACGTAATAATAAAGCCCCCAAAAACAACAATACGTGTCACAGGGAGAATAGAATGACGCATCAAACCTTCACCGGCAAACCCATGCACCCGGCCGCCAAGATGTTTGCCGAGGAATGCAAGGCGGGTGAGATGGACCGCCGCGAATTCATGACCCGCGCAACTGCGCTGGGTCTGACGACTGCTGGCGCCTATGGTCTGCTTGGCATGGCCAGCCCGGCCCAAGCCGCCGATATGGCAATGGACGGCGGCACTTTGCGCATGCAGTGCGAAGTCCGTGCCCACAAAGACCCGCGCACTTATGACTGGACCCAAATGGCCGCTGTCACCTCTGGCACGCTGGAATACCTGGTTGAATACAGCTCGGATGGCTCGTTCACGCCGATGCTGCTGTCGGGCTGGGAGGTCAATGACGACGCCTCGCAATACACGCTGATGGTCCGTCAGGGCATCACGTGGAACAACGGCGAAGACTTCACCGCCGATGACGTGGCGCGCAATATTGCACGCTGGTGTGACAAGGGCGCCGAAGGCAACTCGATGGCGGGCCGCATGGCATCGCTGATTGACGAAGCGTCCGGTCAGGCCTCTGAAGGGGCGATCACGGTTGACGGTAACAACGTCATCCTGAAGCTGAACAGCTCGGACATCACCATTATTCCGGGCATGGCGGATTATCCCGCTGCGATCGTGCACAGCTCGTATGACGCAGATGGCGACATTTCCGCGCTGGTTGGCACCGGCCCGATGAAGGTCGAAACCCTGGAAGTTGGCGTGAAGGCCGTCTTGACCAAGACCGACCACCCCTGGTGGGGCAACGCAAACGACGCCTATGCCGGTGGCGGCAACCGTCTGGACCGGATCGAATTCATCGACTATGGCACCGACCCCGCCGCCTGGGTGGCCGCAGCCGAAGCCGAAGAAGTCGACTGTTTCTGGGAAACCGTTGGTGATTTTGTTGACGTGATGGACGGTCTGGGCTGGGTGAAATCCGAGGTCGCCACCGGTGCAACCATCGTGGTGCGCCCCAACCAATTGGCCGAAGTCGATGGCAAGACGCCTTATGCCGACAAGCGCGTGCGTCAGGCCATTTCCATGGCTGTCGACAATGCTGTTTGCCTGGAGCTGGGCTATGCCAGCCGCGGTGTGCCTGCCGACAACTGCCATGCCGGTCCGGTTCACCCGGAATACGACGCCAGCGTTGGCCGTCTGCCGTATGATCCCGCCAAGGCGATGGCCCTGTTGGAAGAGGCCGGCATGGCCGATTTCGAATTCGAGATCTTCTCGATCGATGATGACTGGCGCAAAAACACCACCGATGCCGTCGCCGCGCAGATGCGGGACGCAGGCATGAAGGTGAAGCGCACGATCATTCCCGGCTCGACCTTCTGGAACGACTGGACCAAGTACTCCTTCAGCTCGACCAACTGGAACCACCGTCCGCTGGCCACCCAGATCTGGGGCCTGGCGTACCGTTCTGGCGAAGCATGGAACGAATTTGGCTGGGCGAACGCGGAATTTGACGCCCTGCTGGCCGAGGCCAATGCCATTGCCGACGCCGATGCGCGCCGCAAAGTGGCTGGCAAATTGCAGGCCATCATTGTCGAAGAAGGCGTTACCGTTCAGCCGTACTGGCGCTCGCTGTATCGTCACGCGAACGAAAAGGTCACCGGCACGGATATGCACATTGCCTATCTGCCGCAGACCTACAAATGGGCGCTCAAGGGCTAATCCCGCGCATCCATGACACAAGGGCGCGCCTTTCGGGGCGCGCCCCCTCCCCGGCCACAAGGCCGGCTGGACACACCACAAGATCGCAGCGCAATGTACGCCGCGGCCATCCACCGACAGGGACACCGCATGGGACTGTTCATTCTTCGCCGCTTGGGGGTCATGATCCTCACGGCGCTCTGCCTCACCTATATCGTCTTCACATTGACGAACCTTTATCCAAACCTTGAGAAACTGGCCAAGACCCAGGGCAACTTCCGCATGTCGGACGAAGCCGTGACATCGTGGCTGGACAAGCGCGGATACTTGCAATCCACACCTAAGAAATACGGTGAATGGTTGGGCGTTTTGCCGTCAAAGCAGTTCATTGATGACGAAGGCAAAGGGTATGGCCGCTGTACGGCCTTGGCCGACGATCCGACCCAAGCCCCCCGCTTTTGCGGCGTTTTGCAAGGGTACTGGGGTCAGTCGACCGTGTTCAAAGATGCGGTATCCAAGATCATCGGCATTCGTCTGGGCCTGACCGGATGGCTGATGCTGACCGTCATGTGCGTCATGGTGCCGGGCGCGTTGATCATCGGTGTGCTGGCCGGGATGCGCGAGGGATCGAAACTGGACCGCACCTTGTCGACCATATCAATCACATCGACGGCGACACCTGAATATGTGTCGGGCGTGATTTTCATCGCGATATTCGCCTCCTCTGCCGTTGGGTTGAAATGGTTCAAAGGCACGGCGACCAGCGCGATGGATGACATCACGTTTGCGAACTTTACCTTGCCTGTTCTGACCATTGCGCTGTACGGCATGGGCTATATCGCCCGGATGACGCGGGCTTCGATGACCGAGGTCATGACGGCGCAATACATCCGCACCGCGCGGCTGAAAGGCGTTTCGTTTGCCAACATCGTGTTGAAACACGCCCTGCGCAACGCGTTGATTGCGCCGTTTACGGTGATCATGTTGCAGATCCCCTGGCTGTTGAACGGTGTTGTTATCGTCGAGACGCTGTTCAACTACAAAGGCTTTGGCTGGACCCTGGTCCAAGCGGCCTCGAACAACGATATCGAGCTGCTTTTGGGTGTCTCGGTCGTCTCTGTCATCGTGGTTCTGACGACCCAGCTGATTTCCGATATCGGCTATGTCTATCTGAACCCGCGCATTCGCATTTCTTAAGGAGCACAGGATATGGACCCGCTTACCTGGACCGGAAACCTGAGTTTCCTCAATCTTCCTCTATTGTTTGTCACGGGCCTGTTTGTGCTGCTTGTGGCGGCACAAATCGTCATCTGGCTGATTTCGGCGGTCACGAATACGCCGAACGCGGATGGCACGATATCATCCTCAGGCGGAGGCCTGTCAGGCATGGCAGCCCGCGCGACGCTCTGGGC
>DFBF01000075.1:5890-19884 GCA_002367285.1 Rhodobacteraceae bacterium UBA3087
ATCCGCTTCAAACGCAAGCTGGGACTTTATGGCAAACTGTTTGACAGCACGGTCGGCATGATCGGCTTTGGCATCGTCATGTTCTGGACCTATACAGCGGTATTTTCTGGGGTGTTTGACATGATCGCCACCCATGAACCCCTGTCGCAAGTGTCCGGCATGAAGAACAAGATCCCCGGCACCCCCCTGCGCGGCGCCGAAGAGGGCGAATTCGCCTTTTATCTGCTGGGCGGTGACAACCTGGCGCGTGACGTGTTTTCGCGCATGGTTCTGGGGTCCGGCATCGTCATGGTGATTGCGCCGCTGGCAACGCTGTTTGCCTTTATGGTCGGCATTACCCTGGGCCTGCCGTCCGGGTATTATGGTGGCAAGGTCGACACGATCCTGTCTTTCCTGGCCAACCTGATCCTGGCCTTCCCGGTGATCTTGCTGTTTTACCTTCTGGTCACGCCGGAAATCATCGAAAGCGGCATTCCCAACTATATGGCGGCGTTCCTGTTCGTCTTTCCGCTGATCTTTGTCGGCGTTCTGGTGAATTCGCGCTTTCACACACAGCCGCAGAAGAACTTGCTGTATTTGGTGATCAGCCTGGGCGTGTTGGGCATAGGATATTTGACGGTGATTTCCGATCAGAGCACTGTCATTCGTGTTCTGCCGGCATCGCTGGATCGCTTTGATATTGAACCCGGTATTCTTGTGGTCTTCGTCTCGGTCGTGTTCGTGAATTCGCCTACTGTGTTCCGCATCGTGCGGGGCCTGGCGATGGACATCAAGACGCGTGACTATGTCGCCGCCGCCCAGACCCGTGGCGAAGGCCCCTGGTACATCATGCTGTGGGAAATCCTGCCCAACGCCCGCGGGCCGCTGATCGTCGATTTCTGCCTGCGCATCGGCTATACCACCATCCTTCTGGGCACCTTGGGCTTCTTTGGCCTGGGTCTGTCACCGGAAAGCCCGAACTGGGGTGCCACGATCAACGACGGGCGCAAGCTGTTGTCGATCTATCCGCACCCGGCCCTGCCCCCGGCACTGGCGCTGTTGTCGCTGGTCTTGGGCCTGAACCTGCTGGCCGATGGCCTGCGCGAAGAAAGCCTGAGGGACTGAGGAGACTGATATGAGCAAACTTGGCGAATACGAAGGCCCGGTGCTGGAAATCGACAAACTGTCGATCAGCTTCTTCACCCGGCTGCGTGAAATCCCGGCTGTGATGGATTTTTCTGTCGCGGTGCAACCTGGCGAGGCCGTCGGTCTGGTCGGTGAATCCGGTTGTGGTAAATCCACTGTCGCGCTGGGCGTGATGCAGGATCTTGGCGTCAACGGCCGTGTCGTGGGTGGCACGATCAAGTTCAAGGGGCGCGACCTTGCGAAGATGAGCAAGGAAGAGCTGCGCGACATTCGTGGCAATGAAATCGCGATGATCTATCAGGAGCCGATGGCGTCGCTGAACCCGGCCATGAAGATCGGCAAACAGCTGATGGAAGTGCCGATGATCCACGAGGGCATCAGTTCCGACGAGGCGTATAAACGCGCCTTGGAGGTGGTCACGGATGTGAAGCTGCCCGACCCGAAACGCATGTTGGACAGCTTTCCCCACCAGCTGTCGGGCGGCCAACAACAGCGCATCGTCATTGCGCTGGCTTTGATGTCCAAACCGTCGCTTTTGATCCTGGACGAACCCACCACTGCGCTGGACGTGACGGTCGAGGCCGCGGTGGTCGAACTGGTGCGCGATCTGGGCAAAAAGTACGGCACTTCGATGCTGTTTATTTCGCATAACCTGGGTCTGATCCTGGAAACCTGTGACCGATTGTGCGTCATGTATTCCGGCGAGGCCGTTGAACGGGGCAGCATCGAAGACGTGTTCGACCAGATGCGTCACCCCTATACGCAGGCGCTGTTCCGCTCGATCCCGCTGCCGAGCGCCGACAAGAATGCGCGCCCGCTGGTGGCCATTCCCGGCAATTTCCCCCTGCCCCATGAACGCCCCGCGGGCTGCAACTTTGGCCCACGCTGTGATTACTACATGGAAGGGCGCTGTGATCAGGGCTATATCCCCATGGACACGGTCGAGGGCAGTGAACGCCACGTCAGCCGCTGCCTGCGCTTCACCGAAATCGACTGGGACGCGCCGATTGCCGCTGCGATCACACAGGAAAAAGCGCCGATCGGCAAGGTCGTGCTGAAGATGGACCACCTCAAGAAATACTATGAGGTGGCGGCGAATGCCCTGTTTGGCGGTGGCGAAAAACGTGTCGTCAAAGCCAACGAAACCTTGTCGTTTGAAGCGCGCGAAAGTGAAACTCTGGCCATTGTGGGCGAATCCGGCTGCGGCAAATCCACCTTTGCCAAGGTGCTGATGGGGCTGGAAACGGCGACCGATGGCAAGATCTTCCTGGGCGACGAGGAAATTCAGGATGTGCCGATTGAAAACCGGTCGACGGAAACGATTTCCTCGGTCCAAATGGTGTTCCAGAACCCGTTTGACACGTTGAACCCGTCGATGACGGTGGGCCGGCAAATCATCCGCGCGCTTGAGATCTTCGGTGTTGGCGCCAATGACGTCGAACGCAAACAGCGCATGCTGAAGCTGCTTGATCTGGTCAAACTGCCACGCGCTTTTGCCGACCGTATGCCGCGCCAGCTGTCCGGTGGTCAAAAGCAACGCGTCGGCATTGCCCGCGCCTTTGCCGGGGATGCCCGGATCGTTGTGGCGGATGAACCTGTTTCAGCGCTGGACGTGTCGGTGCAGGCCGCCGTCACCGATCTGTTGATGGAAATTCAGCGTGAAAACAAGACGACGCTGTTGTTCATCAGCCATGACCTGTCGATCGTGCGCTATCTGTCGGACCGTGTCATGGTCATGTACCTAGGTCACGTGGTGGAATTGGGCACGACCGATCAGGTGTTTGCGCCACCCTATCACCCTTATACCGAGGCACTTTTGTCCGCCGTGCCCATCGCCGATACCTCGATTGTGAAAAAGCACATCGTGCTGGATGGCGACATCCCTTCGGCGATGAACCCGCCGCCGGGCTGTCCGTTCCAGACGCGCTGTCGCTGGAAAGATCGCGTGCCGGGGGGACTGTGCGAAACCCAAATGCCGCCGGTGCGCACGCTTGCGGGTAAGCATCAGTTGAAATGCCACCTGTCGGACGAGGAACTGGCTGCGATGGAGCCGGTCATTCAGATTGCCGCAGAATAGGCGACCTGGAATAGGTGACCTGAAGAGGCGACCAGAACATCAAAACAAAAGGGCCGGTTGATCCGGCCCTTTTTGCGTCAGGATCGACGGTGAAACAGCGCGCTCAGCCGGGCCAGTAATCCTGGTTTGGACCGTGGCGCGGCGGTGCCTTTTTCTTCGCCCGTCAACAGATCGAACCGTGGCTCCTGCCCCGTCGCGCTCTGCCCGTTTTTCCACGATCCAGATCCGCCGCCCGTCTTGGTCCCCACCGGCGTGACGCTGGCGTTGATTCGGTTCAAGCGGTCTTCGAACTTTGCGTTGCTCATGATGGGTCCTTGGGTCGTCCTGGCTGTTCCCACGATCATGGCATGACAAGATGTCCGAAATCGGGCCTCGACGTGAAAATTACGCGATTTGGATGGAGTCACGGCAGGATTTCATTTTTTCTGCACTTGCAATGCTATCATGTTAACTATCTTCCGACGGACGCTTGGAGGAGCCACCACATAAAATCGAAAGGTCCACCACGTTGCTTATCGCTGCAAAGATGCCAAGGAAACGGTGACCTGGTACAACACAATTCTGAGCATGGATTTCGTGTTGGCAATTGCCGAGGACCACGTGCCCTCGACCCACGAGCCCGACCCGTATATGCACATCTTCATGGACGCCGGGAACGGCAATGTTCTAGAGTTTTTTGAACTGCCGACGAAACCGGAAATGGGCCGTGATCCGAACACGCCGATCTGGGTGCAGCACATCGCCTTCAAAGTTAAAGACCGCGCGGAATTGATTGAATTCAAAGAACATCTCGAAGCCAATGGCGTTGATGTTCTGGGTGTGACAGACCACTTGATCTTCCACTCAATCTATTTCTTTGATCCCAACGGCCACCGGGTCGAACTGGCCTGCCCCGACCCCGAGGAAGAGGCAATGCTGGCCCGTATGGACACCGTGAAATGGGACATGCTGGAAGAATGGTCGCAGACCAAAAAAGCACCCAAACACGCCGATTGGCTGCACAAGAAAGAGCTTTCCGGAGTGTAATCCCCGCAACCGATGCCTATGCTGGGCGCATCTTGAAAGGATGCGCCCATGTCACGTTTTGCCCCCCTGCCAACGCCACCCTATTACGCGGTGATCTTCACAGCGCAGCTGTCGGGAAACACGCAAGGGTATGGGGAAATGGCTGACAGGATGGCCGACATGGCGGCGCAACAGCCGGGCTATCTGGGCGTTGAAAGCACGCGCGATGGCGATGGCTTGGGCATCACCGTCAGCTATTGGGCCGATGAGTCGGCGATCATGAACTGGAAGGCGAAATCCGAACATCTTTTGGCGCAGAAGATGGGCAAAACCCGGTGGTACGACCACTATACCCTGCGCGTTGCCAAGGTCGAACGGGCCTATGAGGGGCCCGAAGGGCGCGGCTAAAATCCGAACCGGTGCAGGCGCCACACGCCGTCCTCTGACAGCCAGGTAAAACGCACCGGCCGGGGCGCGTCGCCGTTTTCCGGTACGAAATGGCCTGTCACGCTGATCTCGACGCCCTCGTGCAGCGTCGTATCGAAGGTGAAACGCCCGGCCTCGGCAAAGATGCCGCCGCTCTCCATCATGCCCTGAAAGGCATAAAGCGACAGCTTGCGCGCCAGAAAGCTGGAGCTCATGTCATGCGCCGCAGATACGTCGCCTGCAATCAACGCATCGGTCAATTGCGCAATCCGGGCCTCGGACGGGGGCATCGGATTATCAGCCCGGGCAATCGCGGATGTGAGCAGGATAAACCCTGCAAAAACAATCAGTTGCCGCATGACCTTAACTTCCCAAGATGGCTTTCACATAGCCACGGGTTTCCTTGTAGGGCGGCACGCCATCGTGTTTCGCAACCGCCTCGGGCCCGGCATTATAGGCCGCCAGCGCCAGACGCCAGCTGCGGAACCGGTCGTATTGTTGGCGCAGATACCGGGCGCCGCCTTCCAGGTTCTGGCGCGGATCATGTGGGTCAACCCCCAGAACGCGCGCCGTGCCCGGCATCAGCTGTGCCAGACCCAGGGCACCGGCATGGGATTTCGCCCGCGGGTTCCAGCCGCTTTCCTGCTGCACAAGGCGCAGGAACAGGTCTTCGGGAATACCATGTTTGCGCGCCATCGAACGTGCCAGTTGCAGGTATTCGCCACGATAGCTGCCAGCATATCCGGGGATCCCCTCCTGGCCCGGAATTCCGATGGCCCGAGGTTGCAGGCGCACCGAGTTCGCATATTGCTGCGAGGCCCGGCTGTCCAACACACGGGTTTGCGCAGAGAAGGTCGACCGCCCGTTGGAGGTGATAAACAAATTCTCTGCGGTCGCAATGGATCCTGCCGTGACGGACAGAACCAGACTAGTGGTCAGAATACGCAACATCACATAATCCCTCGAAGTTACGCGCAATATAGAGGGGAATACATCATTCGGGAAGGCCCCCTGGCAAAAAGCCGCGCACAGAATAACCTTCCCTTCCCGGCGTGTGAATGATGTAAGGTTTGCACCAATTTCAAAGATTCGGAGGGCACCCATGGCGGGTTCGGTCAACAAGGTCATTCTCATCGGTAATCTGGGGCGCGACCCTGAGGTGCGCAGCTTCCAGAACGGCGGCAAAGTGTGCAATCTGCGCATTGCGACCTCGGAAAACTGGAAGGATCGCGCCACGGGTGAGCGGCGTGAGAAGACCGAGTGGCACTCGGTCGCGATTTTCCAAGAGGGCCTGGTGCGCGTCTGTGAGCAGTATCTGCGCAAGGGCTCGAAGGTCTATATCGAAGGCCAGTTGCAGACCCGCAAATGGCAGGACCAGTCCGGCGCCGACCGCTATTCGACCGAGGTCGTTTTGCAGGGCTTTGGCGGTTCACTGGTCATGCTGGACGGCCGTAGCGAAGGCGGCGGTGGCGGCGGCTATGGTGGTGGCCAGCAAGGCGGCGGTTATGGCGGCGGCGATCAGGGCGGCGGCCAAGCCGGTGGACAGGGCGGCGGTTACGGCGGCGGATCCAGCTTCGGCGGTGGCGGTGACAGCGGCCCGGCCCCGGCAGGTGGCGGCGGTGGGTTCGACGACGAAATCCCATTTTAGGGCATTCGCACCGTAACCAAAACTTCCTCTCAAAAAGGTCCCTTACCGCCAAGGCGGTAAGGGCTGTAATATAACTTATTGAAAAACATAACGAAAACGCCACCGAGTCATCTGCGCCAATTCGGAAGTTTTCACACGTCAAGATCCATGTCCGGCCTAACGGCGAACGCCTACCACTTGTTTTCCAATCGAATGGTGTGTCTGCACATTATCCAACTTGCTTGATCCTCGACTGCGCACGAAACACAAAGCTTCCGGCACGCTGGAAACCGTAGCACGTGATCTTCTACACCTCGGGCAGATCTTAACCTTCCTGGAAATCAGCGATCTTGACGAACTCCTTGAGAGTGGAAGCTATCTGAGGTGCCCCTAAATTAGTAGACGCTTTGCTTGGTAACTTTGGAACCAAGGAGAGATGGATATGAACAAGAGAATTCGGTTTACGGATGAGTTTAAACAGGATGCGGTGGCGCAAATTGTTGAGCGTGGATACGCAGTCAGCGAGGTCGCGGAGCGGCTCGGGATCAGCACCAAATCTGTGTACACTTGGAAAGGCCAGTTTGCGAAGTCGCCGCGTGTCAGGGCGGGGACGTCAGAACAGGCTGCTGAGATGGTAATCCTCCCCAAAACTAAGGGGATGCGGAAGTGGAATTTTCTCGGCAAGATATCTGAGGAGATTTTGATGAAGATGACGAGACACCGTTTGGGTGACAGACATCACGTACATCAAAACCCCTTCTCGGGCATGTAAACATGCCCTGCCAGGCAATGCATGAGGGTTGGTCCTATCTGGCCGTCGTGATTGATCTGTTCTCAAGGCGTATCGTTGGATGGTCCCCTCTCGGCAGATTGCTACACAATCGCCTGCCGGGCAATGAATGCAATCACGCATGACCACGGACCTCGCCTTGCAGGCATTGCTGAGCGCAGTTTGGCGACGCAAGCCAAAGCACAAGGTCATGATCCACTCCCCCTCTCGTGCATTGATACGCAATACTCTGCCGGGCAGCGGATCAAGGTTCTCAATTCACCAGTAAAGAGTGGCAATCGTTCCTTGGCAAACACGATTTAATGGCCAACATGAGCAGGCGAGGAAACTGCCATCCCTCTCACACATGCAAACATGTGTTGCCGGGCAACGGACAATGCAGTTGCAGAGAGCTTCTTCCAGCTGCTGAAACGCGAACGGATCAGGCGGCGTACGTACCAGACACGCGACGCTGCAAGGCAGGACGTGTTCGACTATATCGAGATGTTCTACAATCCAAACCGCAAGCACACGAACAACGGCATGCTGTCGCCAATTGAATATGAAGAAAGACAGTGTAAATTGAACAAGGCAGGTGTCTAGAAAACGANNGTTCGGCATATAAATGAATTATTCCGTTCTGAAACAACATGAGGAGGCGCACATGAGCTGGTCATTTCCCATCGGCCGCCTCTTTGGTTCACAGCTTCGCGTTCATGCGACATTCTTTCTGCTGATCGCCTTTATCGGTGCCAGCGCATATTCCGAGGGCGGCCCCAGTGCCGCCCTTTGGACCATCCTGTTCGTGCTTTTGCTGTTTGCCTGCGTCGTGGCGCATGAATTCGGCCATGCCCTGATGGCACGCCGGTTCGGCATTCGTACGCCGGACGTGACGCTGTTGCCCATCGGTGGCCTGGCGCGGCTGGAAAAGATGCCCGAAAAGCCCAGCCAGGAAATTCAGGTTGCCCTGGCCGGACCTGCGGTGAACGTGGTGATCTGGGCCGTATTGACGGCGCTGTTTGGCCTGCCTGATCCCGATGCGCCCATGGAACTGTTGGCGATCACCCCTGCCACGATGATCCCACAACTGGCCATCGTGAACCTGGTGCTGGCGGTGTTCAACATGATCCCGGCCTTTCCGATGGATGGTGGCCGGGTCCTGCGCGCGGTTGTCGCGCTGTTCACGGATCGCGTGACCGCAACGCGCGTGGCGGCGGGCGCGGGTCAGGTCGTGGCGTTTATGATGGCGTTCTATGGTCTCAGCTCTGGCAACCTGATGCTGGTTCTGATCGCGATTTTCATCTTCATGGCGGCGGGTGGCGAAAGCGCCGATGTGGCCATGCGCGATGTGGCGCGCAGCCTGATGACACGTGATGCGATGATCACAGAATACGAGGCCCTGCGGCCCGAAGATACAATCCAGACTGCCGGAACCACCCTGATCCGCACCACGCAGCATGAATTTCCGGTGTTGGACACGGGAGGATTTTTGGCCGGGTTCTTGACCCGCGAGGCGCTGTTTCATGCCATGGCGAAAGGCAACGCCGCCGCGCGCGTCGCGGACGCCATGCAATCCGTGCCGACCCTGAGCCTGACCGATGGTCTGGAAGTCGTGCTTGAGCGGTTGGGCGACAAAGCCCCGGCCGTCGCCGTGCTGGACCGAGACGGGCATCTGTTGGGCTATATCACCCGGGAAAACGTGGGTGAATTGATGGTCATCGCCAACACGAAACGGTGAGGCCACGGTAAGGACACGGTGAGGACAAGACGAATTTTCGCGAAAAATCAGACGCCTACCGCCCGGCCAATGCATCCTTCAGCACGCCCCGCACCACATCCATGTCGACATCATCGGCAACAAATGCCTCGCCGATTGAGCGCGCCAGGATGAACCGCAGCTTGCCATCCTGCACCTTCTTGTCCTGCCCCATAAGGGTGATCAGGCCTTCGGCGTCCGGCAAGTCTCCGGCTATGTCGGCCAGGTCCTTTTTCATGCCCATCGCCGCCAGATGTTGACGGAAACGCGAGGGGCTCTCTTGGCTCATCAAGCCCAATCGGGCCGAGGTTTCAAACGCCAGGGCGCAGCCAATGGCCACGCCTTCGCCGTGCAACAGGCGGCTGCTGTATCCGGTCGCGCTTTCCAACGCATGACCAAAGGTATGGCCCAGGTTCAGCAACGCGCGATCACCCTGTTCGGTTTCATCGCGTTCAACAATGTCGGCTTTCATCTGCACAGAGCGACGCACGGCTTCGGCGCGCAAATCCGTGTCGCCCGCCGCCAGCGCGGGGCCGTTCCCCTCGAGCCAGGCAAAAAACGCGCCATCCCCCAGACCGCCGTATTTCACCACCTCGCCATAGCCCGCCAGGAAATCGCGTGGCGTCAGCGTGCCCAGCACGTCGATATCAGCCAGCACCAGCGAGGGTTGATGGAAGGCACCGATCAGGTTCTTACCCTGACTTGAGTTGATGCCGGTCTTGCCGCCAACCGAACTGTCGACCTGCGCCAACAGGCTGGTCGGGATCTGCACAAACCGCACGCCCCGGCGCAGCACAGACGCCGCAAAGCCCGCCAGATCACCGATCACGCCGCCGCCAAAGGCCACGACCACATCGCGCCGTTCGACCTTCTGCTCCAGCAGCCATTCGACGGCGCGGGTGAAATGGGGCCAGGATTTCGTCGTCTCCCCGGCGGGCAAAGCCAGCGACACCATGTCGATACCATCCGCCGCCAGCCCGGCGCGCAGGGCCTCCAGATGCAGCCCGGCCACGGTTTCGTCCGTGATTACCGCCACACGGGGGCGCTTCAGCAGCGGGGCGATCTGCGCCCCCGCTTGGCCGATCAACCCCTGGCCGATCTTTACGTCATATTCCCGCCCCTCCAGGGGTACGTGCACGATTTCCATCAGCCCACCTCTTCCAGCACATCAGGCCGGGTTTTCAGCGCCGCAATCACCGCGTCGCACATGTCTTCGATTGAGTATTCAGGCCGCGCATCCACGGCAATATCGGCCAGCGCATAGATCGGCGCGCGCGCGTTATAGATGTCGGTCAGGGTTTTACGCGGATCAGCGGTGCGCAGCAGGGGCCGCGTGTCTTTGTGTCTGACCCGGTTCCACAACAGGGGCAGGTCGGCACGCAGCAACACAGACACACCCTTGTCGGTGATCATGTCGCGATTTCGATCCGCCAGAAACGCGCCGCCCCCGGTCGACAGAACCGCGCGTTTACTGTCCAACAGCCGTCCGATCACTTCGCTTTCGCGGTCGCGAAAAAACGGTTCCCCATCACGGGTAAAAATTTCCGCAATCGACATGTTGGCAGCTTTGACAATTTCCTCATCACTGTCCAGGAAATCAACGCCAAGGCGCTTGGCCAAGGCCTGCCCCACGGCGGTTTTCCCCGCCCCCATCATGCCCACCATTACGATGGACTTTTTCACCCGAAATGCCAATGTGGCGGTGCCTCGCCTAAATTTGATCGTTCATCCCTGAATGGCGTGATATTGCGGGAAATGCCATATATAAAAACCTGCGGGGGCGGATCGAGACAATGAAAAGGCGGAATTGATAATGAAAAGGCGGAATTGATGCTGGGACGCGTTCTGAAATTGGTGGTGGTGTTGGTTGTTCTGGGGCTTGTTGGCCTGTCGGGCTATGCCTTTCTGGGCGATTTGTCGCCCGAAACCGCGCCGCAAAGCCTGACGGTGACGCTGGATGCGAGCTGAGGCGCTTGCCCTTGTGCTGGTGCTGAGCGCGTCGCAGGGCGTCGCCCAAGACCGCCCTGCTGACCGCCCGATGTCCGCCATCGACTGGCTGTCTGACAGCGTCGCCACCCCGGCGTCTGTTCCGGCGGGGCCTTTGACGCAAGCAGAGCCGGGCGTCACGACCGGCGCCTCGATCGAAGCGGTGACCGTCGCGCCGTTGGGGCGGACCGTGCCCGATGCGGTTGGCATCCTACCCGTGTCCGTGACAGGCCTGCCGCGCGGTCTGTGGGGGGCGTCGCGCCCCGACGACCTGGCCCTGCGCATCCGCGAAGAACGCGCCGATATGCTGCCCGCGATGCAACAGCAACTGTACAGCCTGCTGTTGGCCGAACTGGACCCGGCTGAGGCCGTTGGCGCCACCGGATACACCGTGTTTCTGGCCCGCGTCGACAAGTTGCTGGAACTGGGCGCTCTGGATCAGGCCGAGGCCTTGTTGGAACGCGCAGGTCCGGAAAACCCTGAAATCTTTCGCCGCTGGTTCGACACCGCCCTGTTGCTGGGTCACGAGGATCGTCTGTGCGACATCCTGCGCGCGACCCCGGAACTGTCGCCAACCTTCCCGGCGCGCATTTTCTGTCTGGCCCGAGGGGGGGATTGGAACGCCGCCGCGCTGACGCTGGAAACCGGTCGTGCGCTGGGGTTCATCAGCCCCGAAGACGACGCGCTTCTTGCCCGTTTTCTGGACCCCGAACTGTTTGAGGGCGAGCCCGCCCTGCCCCGTCCCAACCGCCCCAGCCCGCTGACCTTCCGCATGTTCGAAGCGATTGGCGAGCCGATCCCGACCACCACCCTGCCCTTGGCCTTTGCGCAGTCCGACCTGCGCGCCAATATCGGCTGGAAAGCCCGGGTCGAGGCCGCCGAACGGCTGGCGCGCACTGGCGCGGTCACTGAAAATCAGCTGTTGGGTCTGTATAATGAACGCCAGGCCGCTGCCTCGGGCGGCATTTGGGACCGGATTGACGCGCTTCAGGCGTTGGATCAGGCGATTGGCGCCAACAACAGCAATGCGATTTCCGAGGCACTGCCTGCCGCCTGGCGCGCGATGGCCGAGGGGGAAACCGAGGTCCCCTTTGCGCGTGTGTATGGCAAGAAACTGGCAGGCCGATCGCTGCACCCCAACTCGACCGCCCTGGCGTTGCGCCTTGGCCTGTTGTCCGATGACTATGAAGAAATCGCCGGCGCGGCTCAGCCTGTGGATGCGTTCGAACGCCTATTGGTCGGGGTGGCGCAGGGCGATGTCACCGGGCTGAGCGCGCCGAACGGGCCTGCCCGGGCGGTGCTGGATGGGTTCACCGCGACCGAGGCACCGATCCGCCTGCGGTCTTTGTTGGAAAGCGACCGGCTGGGCGAAGCCATCCTGCGCGCCATGTCGATGTTCAACGACGGCACGCGGGGCGATCTGGACGAGGTCAGCGACGCACTGGCACTGTTTCGCGCCGTCGGTTTGGAAGACACCGCCCGGCGCGCGGCGCTGGAATATCTGATCCTGGACCGGCGCGGATGACACCGGATCAGGCGCGCTGGATATCCACGTTTTTGGACGCCCAGGCGGCGGAACTGGATGCCTCGCAAAACACGCTATTGGCCTATGGGCGCGACCTGAAAGCCTTCGGCGACTTTCTGGGTGGCACCGCATTTGACACCGTGACGCGTGACCAGATCGAAGGCTATCTGATCGAATGCGAGGCCCAGGGCCTGGCGCAATCCACCCGGGCGCGCCGCCTGTCCGCCGTAAAACAACTGTTTCGTTTTGCCTATGAAGAAGGTTGGCGCACGGAAAACCCTGCGTTGAAGATCAAAGGCCCCGGGCGGTCAAAGTCCCTGCCCAAGACCCTGTCCGAAGGCCAGGTCGATGCCTTGTTGATCGCCGCCCGCAGCCATGGGCGTAGTCAGGACGACCGGCTGCGCAATGCCTGCATGATGGAGCTTCTATACGCGACCGGCATGCGCGTCAGCGAACTGGTATCCCTGCCCGTCATGGCCGCGCGGGGCGATCCGCGCATGTTGCTGGTCTTGGGCAAGGGTGGCAAGGAACGCATGGTGCCATTGTCCCCGCCTGCGCGCACCGCAATGGCCGCTTGGCTGGGCGTGCGCGATACCCAGGAGGCCGCGGCGCACAAGATCGGCAAACCGGCATCGAAGTTCCTGTTTGCAACCCGATCCGGCGCCGGGCACATGACACGCAATCGGTTCTATACGTTGATCAAGGAAATCGCCGTGGCGGCCGGGGTGTCACCCGCCTTGGTCACACCGCACCGGTTGCGCCACGCCTTTGCCACGCATTTGCTGGCCAATGGTGCCGACTTGCGGGCCATCCAGACCCTATTGGGCCACGCGGATATCTCGACAACCGAGATTTATACCCATGTGTTAGAGGAACGGCTGAAAGACCTGGTTCTCACACACCACCCGCTGGCCTCAAAGGGCTAGATCTTAGCCGTACAGCACCTTTGCCCGGTCTTCGAACGCCTTGACGATGCGGTGCATCGCCTCGTTGAAGACAACGCCAATCAGTTTCTGCAACACGATGTTCTTGAATTCGAAATCAACAAAGAATTCGATCTCGCAGCCCTCGGGATGGTCGCGAAATTCCCAATGCGAGCGCATGTATTTGAACGGACCGTCCAGGTATTCCATGTCCAGCCGGTCCTTGGGCCGCAGCACCGCCCTGCTTCCGAACCGTTCGCGAAATACCTTGAAGCTGATCACCAGATCAGCCTCAAGCAAGATCGAGCCATCCGGTTGCGGCGTTTCACTGCGCACACGCGCAGCAGAATTCCACGGCAGGAATTCAGGATAGCGCCGCACATCGGCCACCAGGTCGTACATTTGTGCTGGTGTATAGGGCAGAACCCGTTTTTCCCCATGTGTCGGCATATCTGGTCACTTTTGTGGTCGTCGCTCTGGGGCGACATGTGTAAGGATAATGGCGGAAAATCAAGGGGGCGACCATGCCAACGCGGCCATATGTCATCGATCAACTTATCTCGGCCAAGGCGATTGCCGCCCGTGTCGAAGCCTTGGCGCACGAAATCCACGATGAATTCGCCGACACCGACAAGCTGATTGTCGTCGGGTTGTTGCGCGGCAGCTTCGTGTTTATCGCCGATCTGGTGCGTGAATTGGACCTGCCGGTCGAGGTCGATTTCCTTGAGGCATCGTCCTATGGCAATTCAACCGAATCTTCGCGCGAGGTGCGGAT
>DFBF01000277.1 GCA_002367285.1 Rhodobacteraceae bacterium UBA3087
GCGTCGCGGCAGATCTGGGCCTGAACGCCAACGCCTGACCGTTGATCGCATGACATTGGAAAAACCCCGCCGGTGACGGCGGGGTTTTTTCGTTAAGCGGCATTTGTGGGCCGCGGCCGCTGCTTCGTCGGCGTCTTCGCCTTCTTCCGCGGCGTCTGTTTCATTTTGGATGTGGTTTTGGGCACCCGCATCGGGGTGGTCTTGGACGGATCGAACAGGCGTGTTTGCTGCGTGATCGACAGCAATTCATGGAAAAACACCACGGCGAAGCTGTTGCTCAACCCATCAAGACAGGCGGGCAGGGCAAGTTTCCCGGCGGCCACCTGAGCATTGATACAAGGCGCCTGTGCTTCCTGTCGACGAAAGCAGTCGTCGCCGTCGGGGCGGAAACGACAGCTTTTGCGACCCAGCATGGAAATATGACAGTCAATCAGATCGACGCCAATTTTCAACTGCGCCGGAATCCAGCATTTCCGTTGATTGAACAGCGGGGCAAAGACCCAGATATGGAAGAATTTGGCGGCATGGGATGTGCCGACGACTGACATCAAGACAGTTGGAACCAATGCCAGACGGGCACCGGTCGACAGGTTGGGGATTCCACGTTCCGTTTGGCCGTTCCCCGCGTCGTTGGTCTGTTCGCCCGTTCCTTGCGACTGCCCGTCGGAGCCCTTCATGCCTTGGCGTGCTTCGGCGGCGCAGACCCGTTCGCGCAGCTTTCTGGCCCGGGCCAGTCGCTATTTCAGGACGTTCCGATCCCCTATGGATCGATGTGCTGCGACGTCTCTTGCGTTCGAGATCAAGGCTTCGACCGCGCCGGGATTGCCGGGGTATCCCGCCCGCGTAAGCCGATGGGAGACGCCAGAGAGGCGCACGGCCATAGCCTGTGCCTGAATGCGCCGCGCTTCTGTGGCCGTCAGGGTGCCAGAGCGGGTCAGAATACGGTCCAGACTGTCGACAAGGGCTTCTATGTCGCCTGTCAATATGCACCCCGCCGCACCTGGGACGGGAGGAGCAGACAGACCGTGCGCTCCAGCCAGGAAAGTCGGTGCGGAGGGCATTGCGCCGATTGTGATGACCGGCGTGGCTGAACGCTTTGCCCGCGCCTGAGGCAGAGATCTATCTGCCAGGCGCGCCGTTCCTGCTTTTCGGTGCAATGGTTCTGCTGGCCTTTCCCCTGTTCCTGCGTTTGCGTCCCCGGTGAGGCTTGCACGCAGGACGTGTTTCGGGCCATTCTGGGTGCCGGGACGGAACAGGAGATATCGCGCGATGCGTCGGATTCGATCACATAGGCTGGGCGTGGATCAAGGCAGCCAGGTGCTGTTTTCAGATTTCGAACATGACGGCCAGATGTGGACCGGTGAAGGCGCGCGGGAATTCCGCCTGCCTGTTGCGTTCAAGGATGGCGGGTTTTCCGATGTCCCGATGGTGCAGGTCGGCATGTCAATGTGGGACCTAGATCAGAAAACCAACCAGCGTGTTGATCTTGCAGCCGAAAGCATCACCCCGATAGGATTCGAAATCGTTTTCCGCACTTGGGGCGACACGCGGGTTGCACGGGTGCGCGCCGACTGGATCGCCATGGGCGAGATTGAAGACGAAGATGACTGGGCGCTCTATTGACCAAGAACGCCCGCGCGGTGACGCACGGGCGTGGGGGTCAGGTCTTGCGCTGAAGTGGCTGACGTCCTGTGCTTAGGAGTACATGCCTTCGTACAGCGGCTCCAGCGAGCCGTGATCAAACAGAGACGACACGGATGTGCCGCCCCAGATATTCAGGATCGCCTGGGCAAACATCGGTGCGGTGGGCACGATGCGGATGTTGGCGGCGGATTTGACCTCGTCTGTCGGCTCGATCGAATCCGTGATGACCAGGGATTTCATGACCGATTTGGACACGCGTTCAACTGCGGGGCCGGACATGACGCCGTGGGTGATATAGGAATGCACTTCGGTGGCGCCATGTTCCATCAGGACCTCGGCGGCTTTGCACAGGGTGCCGGCCGTGTCGCAAATGTCATCGACGATGATGCACTTCTTGCCTTCGACGTTACCGATCACGGTCATTTCCGCGATCTCACCGGGCTTTTCGCGACGTTTATCGACGATGGCCAGCGGGGCGCCGATGCGTTTGGCCAATTCACGGGCGCGCGCCACACCACCAACGTCCGGTGAAATCACCATGACATCGTCCAGGCAGTCCTTGAAGTGGTGTTTGATATCCAGCGCAAAGATCGGGCTGGCATAGAGGTTGTCGACGGGAATGTCGAAGAAGCCCTGGATCTGGGCCGCGTGCAGGTCCATGGTCAGAACCCGTTCGATGCCAGAGCCGGTGATCATGTTCGCCACCAGCTTGGCGCTGATCGGCGTGCGGGCCTTGGTGCGGCGATCCTGGCGGGCATAGCCGAAATAGGGGATCACAGCGGTGATACGCGAGGCCGACGAGCGGCGCAGCGTGTCCGAGATGATCAGCAGCTCCATTAGGTTGTCGTTTGCCGGGTTCGAGGTCGGCTGAATGATGAACATATCCTCGCCGCGCACGTTCTCATAGACTTCGACGAATATCTCGCCGTCGTTGAAGCGTTCGACGCGCGCATCGACAAGGTTCATCGCGGTGCCGCGATGCATCGACATGCGTTTGGCAACGCCGCTTGCAAGATCGCGGTTGGCATTGCCAGAAATCAATTTCGGTTCGGTGATGGAAGGCATGGCAGCGGGTCCCCGGGCTGGTCCATATGACAGAATCGTGACGTTGACACCCTGTACCACCCAGATAGGTTCCTTGGAACCACTGACGCGCTCACGGAGACCGAAAATGCCTCATATCGACTATTATTTCACGACCCTGTCGCCCTGGGCCTATCTGGCCGGGCTGCGTCTGGAGGAGATGACCCAACGTCATGGCGTGACCGTGACTTATAAGCCGCTGGATATCATGGCGCTGTTTGCCCGCACCGGCGGCACAGCTCCTGCGGATCGCCACCCCAACCGGATGGAGCTGCGCACGCAGGAATTGCGGCGCCAGTCGAAGAAACACGGGATCGAGCTGAACCCAAAGCCGCCGTTCTGGCCGACAAATGCCGCGCCGTCGTCATATGCGATCATCGCGGCGCAGGCGGCCGGTGGCGGAGACATGGGCGCGCTGGTGCACGGCATCATGCGGGCCTGTTGGGCCGAGGGGCGCGACATTGCCCAGGACGACGTGATCCGCGATTGCCTGACGGCGGCCGGGTTTGACGCTGCGCTGGCTGACAGCGGATTGCTGGCCGGGGCGGACACCTATGGCCGCAATCTGGAACAGGCCGTGATGGCGGGCGTTTTTGGCGCGCCCTTCTATGTCACCGACGGCGACGAACGGTTCTGGGGCCAGGACCGGCTTGAGGATCTGGACGCACATCTGGCTGGCACGCTCTGATGCCATTGGAACGGATTGCGGGCGTCCCAACCTATTGGTCGCAGACGGGCAGCGGCGTGCGCCGTGCCTTGTTTATCCACTGTTCGCTGGCCCATTCCGGCGCTTGGCGCGGGGTGCAAAAGCTGCTGGACAGCAAGCTGAACATGACAGCGTTTGACATGCCCGGACATGGCAAAAGTGGCGATTGGGACGGGCAAGGAGAGTACCAGGATACGGCGGTGGCTGTGGCGGCGGGGATGGTTGACAAACGTCTGGACCTGATTGGCCACAGCTATGGTGCGACGGTTGCGCTGCGTCTGGCCCAGCTGCACCCGGACAAGGTGCGCAGCCTGACCCTGATCGAACCGGTGCTGTTTCACGCCGCCCACGCCGCGCCGGACTACGCGGCCCATATGGCCGAGATGGACGAAGCCTTTGGGCGGGCAATGGCGGCCGGGGATAGCGCCCTGGCTGCGCGCCTGTTCAACCGGGTCTGGGGCGCGGGCGTTGCCTGGGGGGACATTCCCGAGCCGCAGCGCCAGGCGATGATCGACCGCATTCACCTGATCCAGGCGGGGGCGCCGGTCACGAATCATGATGTGCATGGGCAGGCCGCGCCTGGTGCGTTGGAGGCCGTGACGCAACCGGTGCTGTTGCTTGAGGGCGCAATGTCGCCGCCAATCATCGCAGCGGTGCACCGTGTGCTGGACGCGCGTCTGCCCGACAGTCGGCGTGTGGTTGTGGCAGGGGCCGGGCACATGGTGCCGATCACCCATCCGCAGGCTGTGGCGGGGGAAATTCAGGCGTTTCTGAAGCTGTAAGGCGCTGAGCTGCGGCGGGCGCGCTCCCGCCCGGTGTTGCCCTGACGGGGCGCCTCCGGTTGGGCGTGGCGCCGCTGGCGCGGCGCGGTCCTTGGCTCAGCCGCGCACCAGGTCTATGAACCGGTCGATGTTTTCATGCGTGGCGGCCCAGTCACAAACCATGCGGGCGGTAAGGATTTCGTCGGGGTCTGTGCCTTCAAGCGACCCTTCCCAGACATAGTATTTCGCACCCGCATCATGCAGACGCTGGTGGCCGCCGCGTGACCAGCCGGCAAAGCTCATGTTGGCCTGAGGCGCGTATTGATAGGACGCGTGATCAATGCCGTTCAGCCCCGCCGCCAGCCGCGCATTCGCGGCATTGGCGCGTTTGGCCAGGTCCAGCCACAGACCGTCGTGCAGATAGGCCAGCATCTGCGCCGACAGGAACCGGTGTTTGGAAAACAGATGGGCACCCCGTTTGCGGCGCAGCTCGAATTCCCAGGCGCGTTTGGGGTCGAACATCACGACCGCTTCGACCCCCATGCAGCCGTTTTTCGTCCCCCCCAGGCTGACCACATCGACGCCTGCCTTCCAGGTCATGCCCGCCGGGGTCGCGTTGGTTGCGACCAGCGCGTTGGCAAGCCGCGCGCCGTCCAGATGGACCGGCAGGCCGAACCCCTTGGCCACATCCGCCAAGGCACTGATTTCGCGGATGGAATAGACGGTGCCGCGTTCGGTCACATTGGTAATCGACACCGGGCCGCGTTGGGGCCCATGCACGCCGCGGCCTTCTTCGGCCTCGATGGATTTGCGCAGGGCCTTGGGCGTCATTTTTGCCTGATCTGCGGGCACTAGGGTCAGCTTGGCACCGCCCATATAGAATTCAGGTGCGTTGCATTCATCTTCGTGGATATGGGCGACGGGCGAACAGAACACCGTGTCCCAGGGGTTAGAGAACGTGGCCAGCGACAGCACGTTTGCCGCCGTGCCCGTCGCGACCAGATAGACTGCCGCCTCGGGGGCTTCGAATATCTCGCGCACCCGGTCGCGCACCTGCACGGCAAGGTCATCGTCGCCATAGGGCATGGCGTATCCGTCGTTGGCATCCACCACGGCCTGCATGATGTCAGGGTGGGTCTTGCCGGTGTTGTCAGAGGCGAAAAACATCAGTGGGGCTCCTCGATCAAGTGGTCTTCCCAGTCTTCTTCCGGGACGTCGTATTCGGGAATGGTCCAGCCCTGAACGCTGTGCCCCTCGCGGTGCATGCGGTCGGGGGATCCGGTCAAAAGCGGGTGCCAATCGGGAAGGGGTTTGTCCTCGTGACGCAAGCGATAGGCGCATGAGGACGGCATGAAATAGGACGATGTTTCGATGTTTTCCGGTGTGAAAACGATGCATTCGGGTACAAAATTCAGCCGGATATCATACTGAGAACACTGGCATGTTTCGTCGTCCAACAGGCGACAGGCCAGGCGGGTAAAGACGATCTTGCCGGTATCTTCATCTTCGAGCTTGTTCAGACAGCATTTGCCGCAGCCATCGCACAGCGCTTCCCACTCTGGGCGGGTCATGTCGGGCAGCGCAAGCTCCCAGAATTTCGAACGAAGCGGTTTTGTCATCCGGGCACCTTACGTGGCTGGATCGGAAAGGAAAGGGGTTAGAGCGTCGCCAGGATGTCACGGGCGCGGGTGCAATCGGCATCCATCTGGGCGATCAGCGCATCGAGGCCGTCAAACACCGCCTCGGGGCGCAGATAATCGATCAGGGCAACGGACAGGTGTTCGCCGTAAATGTCGCCTTTGAAATCGAAGATAAAGCTTTCAAGGTTCGGCAGGTTTTCCCCGAACATTGGCCGTGTACCCATGCTGGCCGCCCCACCGTATTCGCCCGCGTGGGGGCCGGTCAGGACCTCGACCTTGACGACATAGACGCCGAATTTTGGCGGGTGCAACCCGGCGATTGACATATTGGCAGTCGGAAAGCCCAGGTCGCGGCCGCGTTGGTCGCCGCGGATGACTTCGCCGTCGATGCGGTGCCAGTGGCCCAACATGCGGGCGGCATCGCGCGGGCGGCCGTCGCTCAGGGCCGTGCGGATGGCGGTCGAGCTGACTTCGCCCACCTCATCGGACATGAGCGGCGCGACGGTCACGCCAAACCCCAGTTCTTTGCCAAAGGCTTGCAGGTCGGTTGGGCTGCCGGCACGGTCTTTGCCGAAATGGAAATCTTCGCCGACCACGACATGGGTCAGGCCCAGGCCGTTGACGATGACATCCTGCGCAAATTCGCGCGGGGTCAGGGCGGACAGCGTGTCATTGAAGCTGAGTTCATACAGCCGTTCAACCCCGAGCTTTTCCAGCCGGTGGGCGCGGGTTTCCGCGCTCATCAGGCGGAATGCGGGGGATTTGGGGGCGAAGTATTGGCGCGGGTGGGGTTCGAACGTCATGACGCCCAGCGGCGCGCCGATATCGGCGGCGGCCTTGCGGGCGATGTCGATCACATATTGGTGGCCCAGATGCACGCCATCAAAATTGCCAATCGCGGCCGAGGCGCCGCGATCGTCAGGCGTGGTGAATTGGTGGTCTCGAACAATGCGCATAGGGTCGCCTTAGCGCCCACCACGCGGCAAGGCAAGGCTCAGTCGAATTTGCGGGACGGCGCCAGCACTTTTGCCTCGCCTTTCAGGACCGGTTTGCCCTTGATCTTGCATTCGGTCTTGAGCGTCACACGGCGTTTGGCGTGGTCGATCTCCATCACCGTGACCTCGGCGGTGACCACGTCGCCGGGGCGCACGGGGGCCATGAACGTCAGAGTTTGACCCATGTAGACGGTGCCGTGGCCGGGCAGCTGTTCGCCGATGACGGCCGAGATCAGCCCGGCGGTCAGCATGCCATGCGCAATGCGCCCTTCAAAGATCGTGTCCCGGGCGTATTCGTCATCCAGGTGGACCGGATTGCGGTCGGTCGAGACCTCGGCAAACAGTTCGATATCTCGATCCGTGACCTCTTTGGTCAGGTGCCGCATCATGCCGATTTCCAGGTCTTCGATGCAGATTGTGCCACGCGGCAGGTTGTCCAACATCCGTTCCTCCGGGTAATTAAAAGACGCCAGTGCGCCCGGTTTGGAAAGAATATTGCTTTGCAGTCGCAGAAAATCAACCCCTATTTTTGTCAGCGCAGAAAGCCGATGGAATAGGTCGGCGTTACCATTTCCGTTTCAATATAGGTACTTAGAGCGTTTGCGTCCGGTTGGGTCACCGTTTTTGTTTCCGCCGCGGCAAGACCGCCAGTGATGAAGAGAGAATCGATGTCCTCTCCCAGAGCCCCTTTGATGTCGGTCAGAATGCCATCCCCGACCGCCAGAATGCGCGTGTCGGGCACGTCACGCCCCAGTTCGGCCAGGCGACGCCGGGCCAGGTCATAGATCGGCGGGTGCGGTTTGCCGAAATACAGGCTTTCGCCGCCCATCTCAGAGTAAATCTGTGCAATGGCGCCAGCGCACCACTCGCGGCTTTCGCCGCGATCCACGACGATATCGGGGTTGGCACAGAGCAGTGGCAGGCCTTTTTGTTTCGCATACAGCAATTGCGGGCGCATGTCGGCAGGGTCAGCGTGCGGATCAAACGGGCCGCAGCAAATGATGCCCTCGGCGTCTTCCAGGGCGACTTCTTGGATGTCCACGGGATCGGTAATGAGGGACATTGGATCAAAGAAGCTGCGGTCGTGTTTTTCGCCCATGAACCAGACTTCTGACCCGACCGCGCCCGTGAACATCGCCGCGCGGGCAGAATCGCCTGAGGTGGCGATCGTGTCCCAGCAATCGGTCGGAACCCCCATGTTCGCCAGCTGTTTTTCGACGCTGGCCCGGTGGCGCGGGGCGTTGGTGACCAGGACCACGATGCCGCCTTTGGCGCGAAAGGCGCGCAAGGCCGCAACCGCGTCATCAAACGGGCGCACCCCGTCATGCACACAGCCCCAGAGGTCGCAAAACAGCGCGTCATAGGGCTCGGAAATCTCGGCGAGGGTGGTGACGATACGGGACATGGGGGCCTCGGCTTGGGGAACAGGTACGGGTGACATAGCGCAGCTGCGACAAGATTGACCAGTCTGCGCGCTTGGTTTTCGCCCGAGAAGGGCATATTTGGAAATGCAGATATAACGCGGAGGGCATGATGACGGTATTGAGCAAACGCAGTTTTCTTCTACTGGGGGGCGCAGCGGTTGCGGCGGTGGCCGGGGTTGGTTATGCAACCAGCGGCACGCAAACGGGCGCGGGATTTGAACACCGGTTCCTGACGGTCGATGACATGCAAGCTGCTGGCGCGTTGATCGTTGATATCCGCACGCCGCAGGAATGGCGCGACACGGGCGTGATCGACGGGGCGAAACTGGTCACGTTCCGGGGCGAAGCCGGGTTTGCCGACACGTTCACGGCCGCGCTGGGCGATGAACTGGACGCGGGGCGGAATGTCGTGCTGATCTGCCGGTCTGGCAATCGGACCCAAGCTGCGGCGCGGGCCTTGTCGGCGCGGATTTCCAACCCGGTGATTTCGGTCGAAGGCGGCATGCGTAAGTTGATGGCCAGCGGTTATCGTCCGGTGCCACCCACCTGATTTTCTGTGATGTTGTCAAACAAATGGCCCCGCCAGATCACTCTGACGGGGCCATTTGCGTTTTGGGAAACCGCTTACAGTTTCAGGTTCGGGATGATCTGCTTTTTGCGGCTGACGACGCCGGGCAGAACAGCGCTGTCGCCCGTTGCGTCCACTGCAAAGCTGGTTTTGGCCAGGCCGCGCACCAGGTCGTTGGGGACCAGCAGGGTGGCCTCTTCGTTCAGGATGTCGACGACGAACAGGATGACCTGATCAACGCCGTCTTCCTTGGCGACGGTCGGCATGGTGTCCATCAGGCTGGCCTTGCGGTCCAGAACGGTCGCAGGCGACGTGGTTTCCAGAACCGAAACGCGGAACTTGGTGCCTTCGATTTCGTATTCTTTCGAGTCCATGCGCAGCAGTTCGGCGTCCGAGAATGACGACACATCCGATTTCGCGGCGAACATTTCGGCGGCATAGTCCGGGATCGAAATGCCCAGTTCGACTGCCAGGTGCGTGGCGACCTCGCGGTCACGATCCGTGGTGGTTGGGCTGCGGAATTCCAGCGTGTCCGACAGGATGCAGGTCAGCATGGCGCATTTGATGTTGTCCGGCATCTTGGCCGCGTCATCGCCCATCAGGTCGAACATGATGGTCGCCGTGCAGGCCACCGGGCGGATGGTGATGTCGATCGGGCCCTTGGTTTCCAGGCCGCCAACCAGCTTGTGGTGGTCGATGATCTGCACCACGTCGGCGCCATTGATATTGGCGGGCAGCTCGGCGGGGTTGTTGGTGTCCACGATCACGCAGGTCTGATCGTCGGCGACATCGGTGATGATCTCGAGCATGTCGAAACCCCAGCGGTTCAGCATGAACATGGCTTCGGTGTTGGGCTGGCCCAGCAGCACGGGTTTGGCGTCAACGCCTTTCACGTCGTTCAGGTACCAGGCCCAGATCAGGGGCGATCCGGTGCTGTCGGTGTCAGGAGATTTGTGGCCAAAAACAAGCGTGGTCATGATGTGGGTCCATATATGTGGATATTTTGCCTGTGTTATAGGGTCGGGCGAGGGGCTTGTCACGACTGTTCGCGCTCGCAGAAACAGGTTAACGTTTTGCCATGGCAGGCGTGCAGGAAACCGAATTGTATGACCCCGTGAAGGGGTGGCTGGAAACCTTGGGCTATGAGGTGAAATCCGAGGTTGGTCCGGCGGATGTGGTCGGCGTGCGCGAGGGGGCAGACCCTGTGGTGGTCGAGCTGAAGGTTGGCTTTTCGCTGACCTTGTTGCAGCAGGCCGTCGCACGTCAGGCGGTGACAGATACGGTCTATGTCGCGGTGCCCCGTTGGGCGGGCAAGGCCGGGTGGCGGGCGTTTAAGGGAAACATCGGTTTGTGCAAGCGATTGGGCCTGGGCGTGCTGTCTGTGCGCCTGAATGATGGATTTGTGCAAGTTCACTGTGATCCGGTGCCTTTTGTGCCGCGCAAGTCCAAGGTGAAAAAGACGCGGTTGCTGGGCGAATTTGCCAAGCGCGTGGGTGACCCCAACAAGGGCGGCACACGGGGCAAGGTCGTCACGGCGTATCAGCAAGAGGCCGAGCGGTGCCGGGCATATTTGCGCGACCATGGGCCGACCAAAGGTTCGGTTGTCGCCCAGAGCGCCGATGCGCCGCGGGCCACGACGATCATGCGCGATAACCATTATGGCTGGTTTGAGAACGTCGAACGGGGCGTTTATGCCGCGGTCGATCTGGCCGACTGAGTTGATCGGTCGCAAGGCTTCCAGGGCCTGCTTTGGCTACACCGGGCGAAAGGAATCGGAGACGACATATGAAATGGCCGCTTGTTGCCCTGTTGCTGTGCGCCAGCCCCGCGCTTGCCTTTGACACTAAGGAAGAGCTGGGCGCGGGCCTGTTCTTTGACACGGATCTGTCGCTGAACCGGACGCAGAATTGCGCCAGTTGCCATGACCCGGCGAACGGGTTTGTCGACACCAGCGGGCCGGTCTCGATGGGCGATGATGGCGTGTCGATGGGCACGCGGAACGCGCCGACCATCACCTATGCGGCCGAAACCCCGGCGTTTGAGCAGCTGCACGATCATGTCTGGCGCGGTGGGTTGTTTCTGGACGGGCGCGCCGCCGATCTGGCCGAACAGGCCGGAGGGCCGCCGCTGAACCCGGTGGAAATGGGCATGCCGGACAAGGCGAGCGTGGTCGCGCGGCTGCGCGAAAACCTGGATTATGTCGAAGCGTTCGACATCCTGTTTCACCCCGGCGTTCTGGACGATGCCGAGGCAGGGTTCGCGGCCATGACCCAGGCGATCGCCGCCTTTGAAAGCACACCCGATTTCGCGCCCTATGATAGCAAATATGATCTGTTTCTGCGGGGCGAGGCCGAGCTGAGCGACCTGGAAGAGTTGGGGCGCCAGATCTTCCTGTCGCCAGAGCGGTCGAACTGTGCCCTGTGCCATATGCGGCACAACAATCCGATGGCCGAGGGCGAAACCTTCACGAATTATGAATACCATAATATCGGCGTGCCGACGGTCGGCGAGGGGGGACCCGATTGGGGGCTGCTGGGCCGCGAAGACATGAGAGACCCCAAGCTGGGCGGCCAATTCAAGGTGCCGACGTTGCGCAATATCGCCGTGACCGGGCCTTATATGCATAACGGCATGTTCACCCAGTTGCGCAGTGTGGTGCAGTTTTACAACCGATACCACTGTCCCGGACCGCCCTGTCAAATCAACCCGGAAACAGGCCGATACTGGGGCAACCCGGCGGTGCCGATGACGCTGTCTGTCAGTGAACTGACCGAAGGCCCGATGCTGGGCTGGCGTGACATCGACGCGTTGGTCGCGTTCCTGAGAACGCTGACCGACGCGCGGTATGAACATTTGTTGGAGGACTGAGCGGGGCGATCCGTCGATCTGTTCACTCGACCTGGAGGGGCAGGCGGCTGAGCGTCCAGCCATCCTGTTCCAAAAGGTCCAGCACGCCACCAAAGCCCGCCAGATGTGCCGCCCCCACGGCGACAAAGGCGCGTTGACTGTCATCGGTCAAAAGCACCTGCATCCAATCGGCATTGCGCTGGGTTAGGAGTTCGTCTTCCATCTCGACCAGAAGACTGTCCAGCCAGGCGCGTTGATCCGGGTCGGTGGTGCGCGCGCGGGCGTGATCCAGCGAGTATTCCCAGTTCAGACGAAAGGACTGGTCGAAATAGTGTTCAATCGTCGCCACCATCTGGGCCGGATCGTGGTCCAGCATGCGCATGGCTAGGTCGAAATCTTCAATCTGATCCTCCAGCGGATCACCGGCCAGCAGCGCCAGCATCTTGTCGCCATCATCAAGCGAGACCATGGGCAGGTCCAGCGCCTGTGCGCGCGCACCGATCATGCGATCCAGCCCGGCCTGTCCGGCACGCATGCTGTCCAGCACGCAGGACGGCACTGACAGCATGATCCCCAAAAGCCAGGGTTTCATGCGGGCAGCAATTTCCGGCGGCATGCCCAGTTCCGGCATCAAGGTCAGTGTGTTGGTCAGGGCCAGCCAGGATTCGGGCGATAGCAGTTCGTCCAGACCCGGGCCCTGGGCGATGACGAACAGGGCCGGGTCTGCCAGCATCTTGACCTGAAAAGCGGCTTCGTCCTCGGCGGTCATTTCTAGAAACAGGCGGTCGGCTCCGGCGATCATCGGCTCCAACTGGTCCATGATGCCCTGCAAGCGCGGATCATACAGGTGCATCGTGCCCATAACGGTGATCTGACGCGTGCCTTTGCTGGCCTGCCATAACAGCCCTTGGTGATAGGGCACCTGCGCCGCTTTCTCCTGCAACCGTATCTGATCGGTGGCGGGCAGACGGTCAAAAGCACTGTCACCGGTACACAGCGCCAGCGCGGGGGTGCTGAGCGGGATCAGAACGGCAAGGGTCAGGGCAAGAAGGCGACGCATGAAAAACTCCTGTTGAAATCAGGCCCGACGATAGCGTGGGCAGGCGGCCGTGCAAGCACCTTTCCACGGCGCTCCCAGCGGCGCTCCCCGGATCAGGTGAATTTTCATGACCGGCCTGTTGACAGCCCCCAAATGACTCCCTAGCTATTCGCCGTTAGCACTCGCCACTGGTGAGTGACAATGAAAACGAAACTGAGCTAGGGAGCCTCAGAAATGGCATTTACTCCGCTGCATGACCGCGTGCTGGTCCGCCGTATTGAAAGCGACGAGAAAACCGCGGGCGGGTTGTTTATCCCCGAAAGCGCAAAAGAAAAGCCCGCCGAGGGCATCATCGTTGCCGCTGGCGCTGGCCTGCGTGACGACGACGGCGATCGCATCGCGATGGACGTCAAAGAAGGCGACAAGATCCTGTTCGGCAAATGGTCCGGCACCGAAATCACCCTGGAAGGTGAAGAGCTGCTGATCATGAAAGAATCCGACATCATGGGCATCATCGCCTGATCGTCACCTGACAAACCAACAGAATTCTAGGAGACAGCAATATGGCTGCTAAGGACGTAAAGTTCGACACCGATGCCCGCAATGCAATGCTGCGTGGCGTCAACATTCTGGCCGACGCCGTCAAGGTTACGCTGGGCCCCAAAGGCCGCAACGTGGTTCTGGACAAGAGCTTCGGCGCCCCCCGCATCACCAAAGACGGTGTGTCGGTTGCCAAAGAGATCGAGCTGGAAGACAAGTTCGAGAATATGGGCGCGCAGATGGTGAAAGAAGTCGCCAGCCGCACCAATGATGAAGCTGGCGACGGCACCACCACTGCAACTGTTCTGGCTCAGTCGATCGTCAAAGAAGGTCTGAAGCAGGTTGCTGCTGGCCCGAACCCGATGGACCTGAAGCGCGGCATCGACCTGGCAACCGCCAAGGTCGTTGAAGGCA
>DFBF01000227.1 GCA_002367285.1 Rhodobacteraceae bacterium UBA3087
CCGCGACAACATCAATCTGGAACGCATAGAAGTTGTTGTTTTCGACACTTTCCGACACATCGCCATCCGCATCCGCAGCGAGTCGTATCGTGTAGCGACCGGGCGCAAGATCACTGGGCAGAGTCAATGTCGACGCCTCGTTTGTATCGTTCTCAAAACCCGCCAGAGACCCAAGCGAATTGAACAGAGACTTTTTTAGCGAGCCGGATGAAGACAGAAGGTAAATGCCTGTTCTGCTTGTCCCTGCACCGCCAGCGTCCTGGTTCCAAACCTCCCAATCAATTCTAATTCCATCTCCGGGCTTGTAATCTGTTGCCACGATTCCGCCAGGCAGAACTGAAACCCCATCGATCTCCAATTGTTGAATAACTAGATCAGCCATAATCTCCCTCCTAAAATTCTCTAATAAATTCTCTAATAAATTCGATCCTTTAACCAACATCCCCAAGTAAGGATCTCTTTTGGACACTAAACGATCATTTAGCTGTGTAGCAAGAATTCTTTGGATCATCCGGACGGGGATTGGGGAAAACCGTTTTATCCGGTGGTCACGTGACCGCGTCAGAGCAAACTGGCTTTTCCTTAAATTCGAGGCAGGTCGACATCTAATTACCCGGTTTGTCCAGCGATCGGGTCATTCCGGGGACCAACTCGGGTTCGTCCCATTCCCCTGCGACGGTCATCCAGCGATCGATTTCGGAATAGTCGCCCGTTCGGGTAACCGGCCCGGGCCCCGCATGCAGGTCTTCCAACATGGTGTTGCGCACGCATATCATCGCCATTGCCTTGGCGAGTTGTGCTGCGATCCGTTTTTCGGCGTCCTTGTTCATGCGGGCAGCTTATGCTTGCTGGAACGGTCCGACCAGAGCCTTCCGCCAAAGAGTCCGTCAGCCGAGGTGACGAACGGGGTTTCCCGTCGAGTACCACCGCGTCTACCTCATGCAGATTCGGGCTTGATCCCGCATGACGGAATAGTCGCTTAGCCAGCCAATGATCACAGCATTCTGCGGCAGCGATGCGATTTCGTCCGCAGCTTGCGCCTGTTCTGCCTGGCTATATTCCACCACCGGCGGACAGACACCTATTGCAGATTCAGAACTGACCGTCGCGCAGGCGCTCAACAAGCTCATCCCGATTGCGAGGCCGACGAGCCACAGCCTCGAGCATCCTGCGTTGGGTTTCATTTGCCTTCTCCGTGTTTTCAAGGCGTTCGGCCAACCGCCCGGCGCGCTCACCGGAACGGCGAAGGGACAGCAGGAACAGCGAGATTGTGGTGACGATCGCTGCCCACTTCCCAACAGCCAGCGCTAACCGGCTGCCGGTGACCCATGTGATGAACGCACTGATCACCGTCGCCCCTTCCGCCAGTCATCCCAGCGGGCGTAGATCGTGATGGCGATGCCCGTCAGCGCCACAGCAATGAGCACCCAGCGCAACGTGTCGAGATACGGCACGAGCGGCAGGACGGCGGATTGGGTTTCGGCCAGAACATTCTGCGCCACTTCAACCCCAGCGGCACCAATGGTCGCCACGCCCGCCGCCCCGCCACCCTTCATGGTGCGGCTCTGAGCCAGAACCTCCCGCGCGGGCGGTGTCTCGGCGGCAAAGGGGGCCGCCTGGACCGGGAAGCGTTCACCCCACTGACGGGCGGGCCCCAAATCCATATGCATAAATCCAGACCGCGGGTAGAAGCCAAAACCCAGAAACCCGACCTCCCGCGCCGCCGCTTCGAACGCCACCGGATCGTGGTTCTCCATGGCGATATCAAAGGCCGCGCCTATCAAATGCTTCGAGCGCTTTGCCCCACCAACCGCCCGGTTGTGCTCCGGGCTGCGATAGGCCGAACGGACGACCAACGGTTTTCCGAGGCGATCGCGCAACGCCTGCAGCTTGTCGAGGGCTGCTTCGTTGATCAGCAGCTTGCCGGTCCCCCGGCAAGCGATCTCGGCGGGCGAGAAATTCGGCCAGCGCCAGGCGGTGTCCGGCACATCGCGCCAATGGTCATAGAATGTGGATGTCATGGTGTCCTCCAATGAAAAAACCCGCCGGATGGCGGGCTGGGTCAGGATCGTCAGGTCAGGGAATGGTGTGGAAAGATCGGACTGCTCCGCTCAGGGACCGCCGCCGAATACCTTCAGCTTCAGGGCCACGCCTGCCAGCAGCGCCAGGATCAGGCCTGTGGTGATCATGCGGATGGCCGTCTGCGCCGCAGTGTAGCGCACGAAGCGGATGCAATCCAACAATGAGCGCAGGTCACGAATGTCGATGGCCGCATCGGGACCGTCGAGGCCAACGTCGGCAAGGGCACGGCGCGCGCCCTTCTCGGCGGCGCGGGCCATCATCGCCTCGAACTCGGGTTCGGGAATGCGGAGATTTGTGCCATCACGGGTGGGTGGTGTCATGGGTGGTGCCTTCTGTCATTTAGCCGGTGCGCTCACTTGGGCTGCGGCCAGTATTTGTCGTGCGTGTAATCGGCGGGAACCGGGTCCCTATCCTTGATCGCGCGCGCCGCGAATATGTGCGCTTGCTTGTGCCGCATCGCGGCCCGGGCGAAGGCAAAGCAGGTCGGTGCGTCCATCGGGACATGGGCGTTGTCGGCGGTCAGCCAGGTGAATTCCCTGTCTTGGCTGGCCCATCGCAGATCGCCCGCAGGCGCACCCATGGCGACAGCGATCCCGGCAGAGGCGCCTGCGCCGGTGATGTTGGCCACCGAGTCCG
>DFBF01000251.1 GCA_002367285.1 Rhodobacteraceae bacterium UBA3087
GGTCTTTGCCTTGGCCTGCGCGCTGGTTCTGGGCGGGGTGGGCCTGTCTTTGCGTCCACCTGCGTCGGCCTGTTGTTGGTGCCTGTGTCGCTGATTGCGACGGTGGTACTGGTGATGGCGGGCTATGTCATCGGTGTCTATGTGCTGGGTGTCGGCGTCATGGGCGCGGGCGGGCGCGATTTGCCGTCCAGCCTGGGGGACAAGGCCCTGGCGGCGTTTGTGGGCGCGATTATTGCCGCGATCATCGCGCTTGTACCGTTGGTCGGCTGGTTGGCCGTGATGGTAATGACCTTGGCTGGCATCGGAGCGTTGGTGATCCGGGTGCTGGCGCCGGGGTTTCATACGGAAATGCGCTGAGCCATTGACTGGGCGGCCTTTACCTTTGTGGCAGGGGCCGTTAGCAAAATAATGCCTCCGCCGCGTGCGACCGCGCCGCTGTGGGGGGCTGTGACAAGGCGCCCCTCGCAACGGGCGCACAGGGGCCTTATCTAGACGCCATGAAACGTATTCTTGTGATCCTGTTCTTCCTGCTGCCGCTGCCTGCGATGGCGGATTGTGTTGTCTTGCTGCATGGCCTGGCGCGCAGCCCCTCATCCCTGTTGGTGATCGAAGAGACGCTGCGCCAAGAGGGCTATGATGTGGTCAACCTGGGTTATCCTTCCACGGCCGCGCCGATAGATGTTCTGGTCCAGGCGGCCATTCCGCCCGCCTTGACCATGTGTGGCGATCAGCCAACTCATTTCGTCACCCATTCCATGGGCGGCATTCTGGCGCGGGTCTGGTTGCAGGACAATCGCCCGGCTCAGATGGGGCGTGTGGTCATGATGGCACCGCCGAACCATGGCAGTGAACTGGTCGATACTTTTGGTGACATTGAGGCCTTTTCCTGGCTGAATGGCCCGGCTGGGATGCAGCTGGGCACGGATGCGGCGTCGGTCCCCAATACCACGGGCCTGCCAGCGTTCGCGTTGGGTGTGATCGCCGGGAACCGGTCGTTGAACCCGATTTATTCGGCGGTGATCGAGGGGGAGGACGACGGCAAGGTCTCGGTCGACAGCACACGTATCGTTGGCATGACGGACCACATCGTATTGCCCGTGACGCACACGTTCATGATGGTGAACCCGCTGGTGATTGCCCAGATCATGGGTTTTCTGAAAAACAGCCAGTTCGAACATGGTCTGACCCTGGCCGTGGTTCTGGACCGGATCGCGCGCGAGGCAGGCTATCGCGACTGAAGGGGCATTGGGGCTGCGCCTGATCCCCCGGTGCCGTCTCCCACCCACCCACCCCGACACCGCCGGGGGATCAGGTGGCGTTGTTCAAAGCGGCCCCGTCTTGAACAGCCAGACTTTCAACCCGCCATGGGGCACAGGTGCGCCAACTGGTTCAAACGGCAGGCCGGTGGCTTTTGCAAGCCCTGCGTCGCTGGTCACGATGCCCACGCGCCAGCCCGCGAACCGTTCCTTCAGCACCGTGCCCAATGTGCCATAGAGCGCGAACAGCAGTTTCTTGTTGCCGATGCGCGCGCCATAGGGTGGGTTGACGATAACCAGGCCCGGTGGGCCGTCGGGCGGCGTGATGTCAGCGACGGCGTGGGTTGCGAAGCTGCAAAGGTCGCCCACGCCCGCGCGATCCGCATTCTGGCGGGCCATGTCGATGGCCCCCGCGTTGCGGTCTGAGCCGTAGAACCGTGCCGAGGTCTCGCGCGGGGAACGTGCGGCGCGCAGGTTGTCCCAAGCGTCGGCATCAAACGTCGCAAGCTGTTCGAAGGCAAAGCTGCGCGACCGTCCCGGAAACAGCCCGGTTGCGATTTCGGCGGCTTCGATCACAAAGGTGCCAGAGCCGCACATCGGATCCAGCACCGGTTCGTCACCCGTAAAGTCACAGGCACGCAGGAACAGCGAGGCCAGCGTTTCGCGCATCGGCGCCTTGCCGATCCCCAGTTTGTGGCCGCGTTTGTGCAGGCTTTCGCCCGAGGTATCGAGCGAGAAAGTGCAGAGGTTGTCGTCAATCCGGCATTTCACCGTGACCTCGGCCTCTTTCGAAATCTGGATGCCGTGGGCTTCGCTCAGCGCCTTTTCGATGCGTTGGGCGGCGGCGCCTGCGTGATAGATCTTGGACTTGCGGTTGGTCGTGACGTCAACCTTCACCGGCACATCGGGGCGCAGCGTGTCGCCCCAGGGAAACTTGCGGGCGCGTTTGTCCAACTGGGCCAGGTGAAAGGCGCGAAATTCGCCGATGCGCACCAGAATTCGGGTGGCTCCGCGCAGGGTCAGATTGGCGCGCCAAACATCGACCCAAGCGCCCCGAAAGGTCACGCCGCCGGGCTGATATCGCGCGTCCGGAAAACCTGCCGCGCGGGCCTCGGCCATCAAGATGGGTTCAAGGCCGGGGGAGGCGACACAGAAGATTTCAAAGTCAGATTGATCCATGTGCCCGTGCATAGAGCGAAACCGGAGGCGGGGCGACCGGTTTTTGAGGTCCGGTCAGCTTGACCTGGCCCGGTGCATCTGCAATCTGTTAACCATTGTTAACGTGATTTTGGAGAAGACCGATGAAACGGCTTGCCGCAGTTCTTTTTGCTATTTCTTTTGCTGTGCCAGCTTTGGCAACCCCCATCGCCAGTGAGATGGTCGCGGCCATGGCGCAAGGGCAGACCTGGCACGGGGGCGGGTGTCGCAAGAACTCACCCGCCGGTCAGTGTTGCCACATGAAAACGGCCACGGGAAAAGTTCACTGCCATTGATCCGTACAGCCATTGATCCGTAAAGGGTCTGGGAAACGAAAAGCGCCCCGGCAAGAACCGGGGCGCTTGTTTTTGAAGGGCGCGGATCAGACTGCCTGGCTGTGGCCGGTTTCGCTCATCTCATAGGCATCAAAGAAGCGCGCGATGATGCGGGCCAGCGGTTTTGCCTCGTCCAGAATGGTCAGCACGCCGTCTTGCAGCGTGATGGAGCCCGGCAGCGCCTCGTCCAACCCGTCACACAGCGGCAGGATGTCGTCCAGCGACAGGTCCTGTTCCATGGCGATTTGGGTCAGGTCGGCCTCGAAATCGCACAGCAGCATTTCGATGATGCGCCCGCGCAGGTGGTCATCACCGGCAAAGGCATGGCCCCTTGCGATTGGCAGTTCGCCGTTTTGCACACGTTTCTGATACTTGCCAGTGGCCGGTTCGTTCTGCGCAAACCCTTGCGGGTAACGCGAGATTGAGCTGGCGCCGACACCGATCAGCACATCGCTTTCGTCTTCGGTATAGCCCTGGAAGTTGCGTTTCATCGTGCCGTTCTGATGCGCGATTTCCAGCCCGTCGCTGGGCAGGGCAAAGTGGTCAATACCGATTTCGGCGAAGCCATCGGCGGTGAACATATCACGGGCAAGGTTGAACAGTTCCAGCCGGGCCTCGGGCGAGGGCAGGGCCTCGGTCGGGATCAGGGTCTGACGCCGGGCCATCCAGGGCACGTGGGCATAGCCAAACAGCGCGACCCGATCGGGGCCAAGCGACAGAAGCTTTTGCACCGAATCCGCCATGCGTTCCTTGGTCTGGTGCGGCAGGCCGTACAGGATGTCGGCGTTCAGCGACGTGATGCCACGGTCCCGCAACCCATCCACGGCGTCTTTGGTGATCTCATAGCTTTGCGGGCGGCCAATGACCTCTTGGATCATCGGGTCGAAATCCTGCACCCCAATCGAGGCGCGGTTCATTCCTGCGGCGGCCAAGGCGTCCAGGCGGGGTCCATCGATCTCCACCGGGTCGATTTCCACCGAGAACTGGGCATTGTCTGCCAGCGGTGCCATGTCGAAGATGGCGGCCGACAGGTCGGCAATCATGTCGGGCTGCATCAGGGTTGGCGTCCCGCCGCCCCAGTGCAAATGTTCGATCGTCACGCCCGGGGCCAGACGATCCGCGATCATGCGCAGTTCGGTCTTGACCGTTTCCAGATACGCCGCGACCGGTTCAGCGGTTGACGTGCCCTGGGTGCGACAGGCGCAGAACCAGCACAGGCGACGACAGAACGGCACATGCACGTAAAAGGAGATTGAACTGTTTTCAGGGATCTCTCGGATCCAACTGTCAACGGTATCCGCCCCGAACCCAGGTTTGAAATGGGTGGCGGGAGGATAGGATGTGTATCGCGGCACGCGGGCGTCAAAAAGCCCCAGCCGTCTGAGTTGCGTCAGCGTCTGCATTCGGATACGCTTACAGGGGAACGACGCGCGCAAAATTGATCAGGATCAAGTTAGGTAACCTTTCTTCATGGATGAGATTGCTTTCGATAGTCGAGAGTGTGGCAGTTGCCCCATTCGCCACCGCGCCGTTTGCGCCCGGTGTGAAACCGATGAGCTTGAGCTGTTGGAGGACATCAAGTTCTATCGCAGCTATGAGGCCGGGCAGCCGGTCCTGTGGGCCGGCGACCAGATGGAATTCGTTGCCAGCGTGGTCAAAGGCATTGCGTCGTTGAGCCAGACGATGGAAGACGGGCGCACGCAGATGGTCGGTCTGTTGTTGCCGTCGGACTTCATTGGTCGTCCGGGGCGGGATCATGCGCCCTTCGATGTGGTCGCGGTAAGCGACCTGACGATCTGCTGCTTCCGCAAGAAACCGTTCGAAGCATTGATGACATCGACCCCGCATATCGGCGCGCGACTGTTGGAGATGACGCTGGACGAACTTGATTCGGCGCGCGAATGGATGTTGGTGCTGGGACGCAAAACCGCCCGTGAAAAAATCGCCAGCCTGCTGTCGGTTCTGGCCCAGCGTGATGCCTCTCTCAGGAGAAGCACGCCGGTGAATGGCATGGTTTTCGAACTGCCCCTGACCCGCGAGGCGATGGCAGATTACCTGGGTCTGACCCTGGAAACTGTATCGCGCCAGATTTCTGCGCTGAAAAAATCAGGTGTGGTCACGCTGGAAGGCAAGCGCCGGGTGGTGATCCCGTCGCTTGAGATTTTGCTGAGCGAAACCGGCGATGATGTGGATGGCGGACCGCTGGTCTGACCTTCTCACTGTTCCTTAAGGCACACGATTATCACAGAAACCCCATGCACAGCCCCCTCGGGGGCGGTGCATGTATCACCTGCGGCTGTCGATTTCGGTCGCTGCACCCGCCCAACGCGAGGCGCGCATCTTTGATGCGCAAACGAGCGGCGGGAGCCCCCTGTTCAGCGATGGGCACGCTGTCAGATCAATGCGCCATCAGCACCGGGACTTCGGCGACTTCCAACATGTGGCGGGTGGCTCCGCCCAGAATCGATTCACGGAAGCGCGAGTGGCCATAGGCCCCCATCACCACCAAATCTGCCCCCCGGTCCCGCACATGGCGGTTCAGGATGTCAGATACGCGCGGCATGGTGCGGGCCAGAACGGACACTTCGGCGCGCACGCCGTGGCGTGCCAACAGTTGTGACAGCATGCCGCCGGGGTCCGAGCGTTCGGGCCCGTGTTGCGGCGGGTCGATAATGGCGATCGACACCTTACTGGCCTGTTGCAGGAAGGGCAGGGCGGCGCGAATGGCGCGCAGGGCCTCGGTGCTTTCGTTCCAGGCGATCACGACATTGTCGAACCGGCCCGTGACTGCGCTGTCATCGGGGATGATCAGCACCGGAACCGCGCCGTTGAACAGCGATGCCTCGACGATGGCTTCGGCATCATGGCCGCGGCCTTCGCCATAGGGGCGCGGCAGCACGACCAGGTCGGAAAACCGGGTGCGGTGGGCGATCAACCCGTTCAGGGCGACCATCTGGGCCGATAATCCGATCGCTGCCCAGTTGAAATCCACCCCCGCAAGCGTGGCTTGGGCATGGGCCTCCAGGGCCACGGCTTCTTCGCGCGCCTGAACCAGGGTGTCTTGAACCACCATCGCCGAAGCACCGGCATAGTAGAACCCCGGCTGCGTGCGGTCCAAGCCCAGGCACAGCACGTCCAAGTGGGCCTGAGATGCAGAAGACACCACCATGGCTGCGGCAAGGGACGCGGCGTTGACGGTAGGGTCGGTGAGGATCGTGGTAATGGTTTTATAGGCCATGTCGCACCTTTCTCAGGATGTTTCAGTGTTGCTGTAACTGTGCGCTTCAAGACCCTGCGGCGCTTTGACATGGGTCAAGAGCATTGCAGCGCCGCTGGATCCGTTGCATTTGACATGGATCAAGGCGGTATGGATGTGATGAGTCCACACCGACAAAAGTCACAAAGTGTCCCTTTGACCGTCGTGGGTTGGGGCATGACAAGACAAAGACGAAGGGACGCAAAATGTGGGATTACCTAAAATTGGTGGTTTTCGGCTTAATCGCCGTGCTGGCTGCCATCGCAGCAAGCTATGCCCGCGATGTCGCCTATATGGTTCACGCCATTCTGGTGACTATGATCGCGGGTGGCCTGTTCGTTTATTCGCTGAAGCGAGTGGGCGAGCCTAAGGCCGAAAAAATTGGATATCTGGACGGACCTATACGCATTGGCGTCTTTCTGACCGCTTTTTGGGGGGCCGTAGGCTTTCTGGTCGGGACGTTCATCGCGTTTCAGCTGGCGTTCCCTGAATTGAACTTTACCTGGCTGGAAGGCTACGGCAACTTCGGGCGTCTTCGTCCGCTGCACACCTCGGCGGTGATTTTCGCCTTTGGTGGCACCGGCCTTGTGACATCGTCGATGTATGTGGTTCAGCGCACCTCGGGCGCGCGCCTTTGGAATGACCAGCTGGCCTGGTTCGTGTTCTGGGGTTACCAGATTTTCATTCTGCTTGCTGCCACTGGGTATCTCATGGGCGTGACGCAGTCGAAAGAATATGCCGAACCGGAATGGTACGTCGACCTGTGGTTGACCGTCGTTTGGGTGGGCTACCTGCTGCTGTTCCTTGGTACGCTGATGAAACGGAAAGAGCCCCACATCTATGTGGCCAACTGGTTCTACCTGTCGTTCATCGTGACCATCGCCATGTTGCACGTGGTCAACAACCTGGCCTTGCCGGTGTCGATCTTCGGCTCTAAGTCGGTTCAGCTCTTCTCGGGTGTGCAAGATGCCATGACGCAGTGGTGGTATGGCCACAACGCCGTTGGCTTCTTCCTAACCGCCGGGTTCCTGGGCATGATGTACTATTTCGTGCCGAAGCAGGCTGAACGTCCGGTCTTCTCGTACAAGCTGTCGATCATCCACTTCTGGGCGCTGATCTTCCTGTATATCTGGGCCGGTCCGCACCACCTGCACTATACCGCTTTGCCGGATTGGGCTTCGACCCTTGGCATGGTGTTCTCGATCGTGCTGTGGATGCCCAGCTGGGGCGGCATGATCAACGGTCTGATGACGCTGTCTGGCGCCTGGGACAAACTGCGCACCGATCCGATCATCCGCATGATGGTCATCTCGATCGGCTTTTACGGCATGTCGACCTTCGAAGGTCCGATGATGTCGATCCGCGCCGTGAACTCGCTGTCGCACTATACCGACTGGACCATTGGTCACGTGCACTCTGGTGCGCTTGGCTGGAACGGTATGATCACCTTCGGGATGCTGTATTTCCTGACGCCGAAACTGTGGAACCGCGCTGGTCTCTACAGTCTGCGTCTGGTCAGCTGGCACTTCTGGCTCGCCACGATCGGCATCATTTTGTATGCCGCCTCGATGTGGGTCACCGGTATCATGGAAGGCCTGATGTGGCGTGAAGTTGACGCGCAGGGCTTCTTGGTGAACTCGTTCGCCGACACCGTGGGCGCCAAGTTCCCGATGTATGTTGTCCGCGGCACAGGGGGTCTCCTGTTCCTCTCCGGCGCACTGATCATGTGCTACAACCTTTGGATGACCGTTAAGCGTTCGCCGGCTGCTGAAGCCAGCACCGACGCCGCTGCGGCTCCGGCAGAATAAGGAGGCCCGGACAAATGGGAATTCTTGAAAAACACGTAGTTCTTGAAAAGAACGCAACGCTTCTGCTGATAGGTAGCCTTTTGGTTGTCTCAATCGGCGGCTTGGTGGAAATCGCACCTCTCTTCTACCTCGAAAATACCATCGAGGACGTGGAAGGCATGCGCCCCTACTCGCCGCTCGAGCTGGAAGGCCGGAACATCTATGTTCGCGAGGGGTGCTATGTCTGTCACTCGCAGATGATCCGCCCGATGCGCGACGAAGTCGAGCGTTACGGTCACTACTCGCTGGCCGCAGAAAGCCAGTACGACCACCCGTTCCAGTGGGGCTCCAAACGCACCGGGCCTGATCTGGCCCGTGTGGGTGGCCGTTACTCGGACGAATGGCATGTGGATCACCTGTCTGATCCGCAGTCGGTGGTGCCGGAATCGGTGATGCCCAAATATGCCTTCCTGGCTGATCGCGAGCTGTCGCCGATGTATATCGGTGACATGCTTGAGACACACCGGATGGTGGGTGTTCCGTATACGGACGAAATGCTGGAAAACGCCGAGGCGGATTTCCTGGCTCAGTCCGACCCGGACAGTGACTATGACGACATGCTGGAACGCTATCCGGGGGCGCAGGTGCGCAACTTTGATGGCCATGCCGGTGTGTCCGAAATGGACGCTCTGATCGCCTATATGCAGATGTTGGGTACGCTGGTCGATTTCTCGACCTTCATACCTGACGCCAGCCGGTAAGGAGGGGGACAATGGACGCCTATTCTCTGTTTCGTGAGATCGCAGACAGCTGGGTGCTTTTGGCCATGTTCCTGTTTTTCGCCATCGTGGTTATCTGGGTTTTTCGCCCAGGTAGCCGGGCGATCTACAAGGACACGGCGAATATCCCTTTCCGCCACGAAGACAAACCTGCCGGTGACGAGGACGAAAGCCCTCGCGCTCAGCATTAAGGAGGCCCGGCAATGAGTAAGAAACCAGTACAGAAGAAAGAACCTGAAACCACCGGCCACGAGTGGGACGGTATTCAGGAATTCAACAACCCGCTGCCGCGTTGGTGGGTTTGGGTCTTCTATCTGACCATCATTTGGGCGTTGTGGTATTCCATCGCCTATCCGGCTTGGCCGATGATCAAGGGGGCCACTTCTGGTTACCTTGGCTTTTCGACCCGCGCCAATGTGGCCGAAGACATCCAGAAGTTCGTTGATATGAACGCCACGCTGGAAACCGAAATGGCCGCGGCCGATCTGGCCACGCTTGAGCCGGGTTCGGGCCTGCACAACTATGCGATCCAATCCGGCGCGGCGACCTTCACCACCTGGTGTTCGCAGTGTCACGGCTCTGGTGCTGCCGGTGCGGTCGGATATCCGAACCTGCTGGACAATGACTGGCTGTGGGGGGGTGATGTCGAAACCATCGCAACCACGATCCGTCACGGTATCCGGTCGGAAGATGACGACGACACGCGGTATTCGGAAATGCCAGCCTTTGGTGATGACTACCTCGAAGCCGAGGAAATCACCAACGTCGTGGCCTATGTCATGTCGCTGTCGGGTGGCGAAGCTGATGCGGCCATGGCCGACGCAGGCGCCGTTGTTTTCGCAGACAACTGTACCGCCTGCCACATGGAAGACGGCACGGGCGACCGTGAACAGGGCGCACCGAACCTGACCGACGCGCTGTGGCTGTATGGCGACAGCAAGGAAGAGATCACCGCGATCGTTTCCGAAGGTCCCTTTGGCGTGATGCCGGCCTGGAGCGCAAAGTTGAGCACCAGCCAGATCAACGCTGTGGCGGCCTATGTACATCAACTGGGCGGCGGCGAATAAGCCGGCCAGTTGCGCTATCCGGGGCCTCACTCCCCGGGTCGGCACCGATCCCTGATCCTGTTCGCGCGTTTCTCCGGGGTCGGTGCCACTTAATCTGGGGGCTGGACTGTCAAAGTCCAGCCCTTTCCACATACTGCTCCACCCCCGACGGCACGTTTTCGCGAGCGCTTTGCCGGGGCGAATGGCCAGATGACAAGTGGAAAAGGCGACAGGCCNNGACAGGCCAGCGACAGGCCGAAATGTCGCAATGCAAAACCTGTTTTTAGAATATATCTATTGATTCAGGTCAAAGCCCCCCCGACCCATGATTCATAGAAGGGGGGATAATGCGAATATCAGGATCGGAACAGCTTCATGTCTGACGCCCCCGAACAGCTCTATGCTGCCCGCGAACCCATTTTCCCGAAACGTGTGAAAGGGACTTTCCGGTCCTTCAAGTGGTGGATCATGGGGGTGCTTTTGGGCATCTATTACCTGTCGCCATGGATCCGTTGGGACCGTGGGCCGAACCTGCCTGATCAGGCCATCCTGATCGACATGGCAGACCGCCGGTTCTATTTCTTCTGGATCGAAATCTGGCCACATGAGTTCTATTTCATCGCGGGTCTGTTGATCATGGCCGGACTGGGGCTGTTCCTGTTTACCTCGGCGCTGGGCCGGGTCTGGTGCGGCTATGCCTGCCCGCAAACGGTCTGGACCGACCTGTTCATTCTGGTGGAACGCTGGATCGAAGGCGATCGAAACGCGCGCTTGCGCCTGCACAAACAGAAATGGAATGGCCAGAAGGTGCGTCTGCGCCTGACTAAATGGGTCGCCTGGGCCCTTATTTCACTGGCCACTGGCGGCGCGTGGATCTTCTATTTCGCCGATGCGCCGACCCTGTTGGTCGACCTGGTAACGATGAATGCGCACCCGCTGGCCTATACGACCATGTTCGTTCTGATGGCGACCACGTTCTTCTTTGGCGGCATCGCACGCGAACAGATCTGTATTTATGCCTGCCCCTGGCCGCGTATTCAGGCCGCGATGATGGATGAAGACACCATCGTCGTTGCCTATCGCGACTGGCGTGGCGAACCCCGGGGCAAGCATCGCAAGGGGGAAGACGCCGAGGAACTGGGCGACTGCATCGACTGTATGGCCTGTTTCAATGTCTGTCCGATGGGGATCGATATCCGCGACGGGCAACAGCTGGAATGTATCACCTGTGCGCTGTGTATCGACGCCTGTGACGAGATGATGAAGAAGATCGGCAAGCCTACGGGGCTGATCGACTATATCGCCCTGAAGGACGAAACGCGCGAACGTGCGGGTGGCCACAAAATCCCGATCCTCAAGCATATTCTGCGCCCGCGCACGATCCTTTACACCACGTTGTGGGCCGCTGTTGGGATTGCTTTGACTGTGGCACTGTTCGTGCGCCCGCCGCTGGAGGTCACCATTCGTCCGGTGCGCAACCCGACCTATGTGACGCTGGCTGACGGCTCGATTCGCAACACCTATGACGTTGGTGTGCGAAACAAGCATGGCGAAGAACGGCCCTATTACTTCTCGCTGTCCGAAGGATCTGATATGCAGATCGCGCTGGAAGGCACCGATGAACTTTTGGTCCTGGCCGAAGCGGACGAAGAGAAGAAAGTCCGGGTCTATGTCATCGCCCCCAAGGGCAGCGACGCCGCGACCCTGGATCGGACCGAGCTGCGTATCTGGATCAAAGACGGTGTGTCAGGTGATCGGACCTTCAAGGACACCGTGTTCAATGGACGGGGAAAATGACCATGGCTGACAAAGGCGACAAGCCGGAATTCGAACTGACGGGCAAGCATGTGCTGGCCATCACGGTTTCGGCGTTCAGCATCATCATTGGTGTGAACCTGTTCATGGCCTTTTCGGCCGTGGGCACGTTCCCCGGGCTTGAGACACCCAACTCCTATGTCGCCTCGCAGCAGTTCGACCAACTGCGCTTGGCACAAGAGGCGCTGGAGTGGGACGTGAGCGCCGAGTTGCAGGGGGAAGAGCTGGTCGTTGATATCAAGGGTGCCGATGGGTATGCCGTCGAGGTCGTGAAAATCGGCGGTATCTTCGGGCGTGCGACCCATGTGAAGGACGATCAGGAACCGGTGTTCAGCCAAACCTCGACCGGGGCATATGTGGCCCATGTCGGTGAACTGGCCGGCGGCAACTGGAACTTTCGCATGACCGCCACCGCGCAGGATGGCACGCCGTTTCAGCAGCTGATTGTGCTGTACGTCGCAGGCACCTGAGCCATGTCCGTGCCGATTTCCGCCTGTCCGGCCTGTGATGCCGCCCCGCTGGCCGCTGCGCAGGCAGGGGCGGGCTATCGCGGCAACGGGCAAGAGGCGCATCGCATCTTACTTTCGCTTCCGGCGATCTATTGTGCGGCCTGTATATCAGGTGTGGAGCGAGGGTTGTCGGCGCAGCCCGGCGTGCGCTCGGCCCGGGTCAATCTGACCCTGAAACGCGCCACGATTGAGGCCGACCCGGATATCGAAGCCCAGGATCTGGCCGACTATTTGACCGGTATCGGCTTTGAGGCCTATGAGCTGGACGGGGTCGCCCTGTCGGCCACCCAGACCGACAAGATGGGCCGCGATCTGTTGATGCGGCTGGGCGTGGCGTTTTTCGCCATGATGAATGTCATGCTGTTGTCGGTGGCCGTCTGGTCCGGTGCCACCGATGCCACCCGCGATCTGTTTCACTGGATCAGTGCGATCATCGCCATTCCCACCGTGGCCTTTTCCAGTCAGGTGTTTTTCAAACATGCCTGGAGCGCGTTGCGTGTCGGGCGGCTGAACATGGA
>DFBF01000307.1 GCA_002367285.1 Rhodobacteraceae bacterium UBA3087
CCGACGCCGCGCAGCAGCTGGACCGGGCCCGCACCGACAGCCTGACCCACGCGACCCTTGCGACGCAACGCGCCACGCTGTTGGCCGAGCAGACCACCGCGCGCCATTTTGAAACAACGCAGACCGCCGTTGCCGAGGCCCAGCGCACCCTGTCCGATGCAACCACGCGTGAGGCCACGGCGAAAGACGCACACGCGCAGGCCGACCATGCCTTGGCCCAGGCCGACGCGGCCCTGGCGCAGGTTCAGGCGCTGGTGTTGGGACAAAAACTGCACGATGGCNNTTGACCGAAGCCTTTCGCGCCGCGCAAACCACAGCGCGCACGGCGCAAGACAGCTGGAGCAAAGCCCGTGCGGCCCTGGCGCAGGCGCAAGGCGTGTATCACGAACGCGCAGGCCTGCTGGACGGTCTGACCCCACCCCGCCGCAGCAGCGTGCAGGTCGATGCCCTGCTGTCCGAACTCAATGGGCAACTGGCGTGGCTGGCCGCGCCCGAAGCAGTGAAGCCCCTGGAAGATCAGCTGCACAGCCTGACCCTGAAGCTGACCGCTGCAACGACCGCCACGCAGACCGCCACAGACACCCTGGCGCGGACCCGGACGGCGCAGGCCTTGGCCGAGCAGACCTTGACCACAGCCCTGGCGAGCGTGCCCGACGCGCTGTGCGTCCCCGGTGCTCTGGCCCGCGAAACAGCCCGGAACACGCAGACCTTGCGCGCGCGCGAAGACGCCTTGAACTCCGCCACAGAAACGGCCCGTGTCACCCGCGAGGCCGCCTTGGAGGCGCAGAAGGAATACGAGGCCGCGCAGGATGCATTGACCCATGCCCAGGACAGTCAGGCCAAGGCGCAAGAGACCCTTGCCACGCGCCTGGGTCAGGCCGGCCTGACCCAGGCCAGTTTCGTCCAGCACAAGGGCGGGATTGCGCATATCCCGCAGGACGAAGCCGATATCGCCGCCCACACCAATGGCCTGGCCCAAGCAAAAGGGGCCGTGCTGGAAACGGCCCAGGCCATCAAGGATCAGACACCACCGGATCTGAACCATCTGCGCGAATGCGACACCGCCGCCCGCACAAGCCTGTCACAGGCGACCGAGGCCAAAGGCAAGGCAGCCGCGCATGTGACGCAGTTGGAAACCCTGGCCCAGGCCATCGCATCCGAGGTCGCCCGTGTGGCGGCGCGGGAGGCCGAAACCGCCCCTCTGCGCGAGCTGGCCGCACAGTTCAATGGCGAAAACCCCGCCCGCCTGACGCTGGAAGTTTTCGCCATTCAGGCCATGTTCGATCAAGTCCTGTCCGCCGCCAACCTGCGCCTTGGCCCGATGAGCAGCGGCCGGTATCAGCTGCAACGCGAAGGCGAAGATGGCCGAGGCCGGGCCCGCCGGGGGCTGGGTATTCAGGTGCATGACCAACACACAGGCGTCGGGCGCGCCACGGCGACGCTGTCGGGTGGGGAAACCTTCATCGCCGCGCTGGCCCTTGCCCTGGGCCTGTCGGACATTGTCGAAGCAAACGCCGGCAGCATCCGGCTGGACACGATCTTTATCGACGAGGGGTTCGGCAGTCTGGACGCCGAGGACGGATCAGGGACGCTGGACCAGGTCTTGCAAACCCTGACCGACACCCGCGGCCAATCGCGCGCCGTCGGGCTGATTTCACATGTGGGCCTGGTCAAAGAGGCCATCCCCGTCGGGTTTCAAATCAACAAAACCCCGCGCGGCAGCCACATTCTGGCCCGCGGATTGTCCTGACGGTCATTGTTCGCGACAGGGCGTTCAGGGGGTCCCAACCTGTGCAAACAGCGGGGACGTGCCGCATTCTCTCACTGAATGGGGCCAATTCCGGCTGCGATCGTGTGTAGAGGATCGTCACGCATAAATTTCTGATTAAAAGAATCGGAATTGACTTATCCTAGTATTTTACTCAAGTATTTCCTGCATTTCGCCGAGAACCTGAATTCGATACAAAGGACCTACTCCGAATGAGACGTGAACTCCCCTCCATGCTCACCCTGGCTTGCCTGGCAACAACTCCGGCTCTGGCGGACGACAAAGCTGCGGTGCTCGACACCTACGCGAACATCGCTCAGGGGCGTATTCCGACAGCTTGGTCACCGCACAAATCTTGCAGGCGGCCATCGAAGCCCTGATTGCAACACCCTCGGCTGAAACGCTGACCACAGCGCGTGCCGCCTGGGTTGCCGCGCGGGTGCCTTATCAGCAGTCCGAGGTTTTCCGGTTCGGCAACGCCATCGTCGATGACTGGGAGGGTAAGGTAAACGCCTGGCCACTGGATGAAGGGCTGATCGATTATGTCGGCGATGCCTATGGCGGGCCGTCGGATGAAAACGCGCTGGCGATCCTGAACGTGGTTGCGAACCCCAGTTTTGAGCTGTCCGGCAGAACCATTGATGCGTCGAAAATCACTCCCGAGCTGCTGGCCGAAACCTTGCACGAGGCCGACGGCGTCGAAGCGAACGTCGCCACGGGCTATCACGCGATTGAATTTCTGCTGTGGGGGCAGGATGCGAACGGCCACGACGTGGGGGCGGGCAACCGCGCCTGGACCGATTACGCAATGGAAGACGCCTGTACCGGCGGCAATTGTGATCGACGCGCGCAATACCTGGCCGCAGCGACCCAGCTGTTGCTGAACGATCTGGACTGGATGGCCGCGCAATGGGCCCTGGGTGGCGAGGCACGCAACACGCTTTTGGCCAACGAAGACGCTGGCATCGTGTCAATGCTGACCGGCATGGGGTCGCTGTCCTATGGTGAACAGGCGGGCGAACGTATGCGCCTGGGGCTGATGCTGAATGACCCCGAAAAGGAACATGATTGCTTCTCGGACAATACCCACAACAGCCATTATTACGACGGGCTTGGCGTGCAGAATGTCTATCTGGGCGAATATGTGCGCGCAGATGGCACATTGGTGTCAGGGGCGTCTCTGGCCGATCTGGTAATAGAGGAGGACCCTGCGCTGGACACTGAAATGCAAGCCAAACTGGCGGTGACCATGCGCGCCCTGGGTCGGATCAAAGTTGCGGCCGAGGCCGGGTTTGCCTATGACCAGATGCTGGAACGCGGCAATGCGGCGGGCGAGGCATTGGTAATGGGCGGTGTCAGTGGTCTGATTGATCAGACCAAGACGATCGAACGCATCTTTACCGGGTTGGGGCTGGACCACCTCGCGTTCGAAGGCTCGGACAGTCTTGATAATCCGACGGCAGTTTTCCAGTAAACCACACATAAACCACACAACCTGGCGCCCTCGACCGGGGGCGCCAAACACTTCAGACAAACGGTTCCGCAATGCTTGCCAAAATCGCCCCCCTCGCCCTTGTTCTGTCCCTGCCCCTGTCGCCCACTGTGGCACAAGACCTGTCTGACGTGCATCTGAACGTCCTGCCCCGTACCGTCGACGAGGCCGCGCGGATCGCCATCGTCACAGCACCAACGGATGATTTCTCAGCCCCCGGAGCGTTCGAAGAACTGTCCGCCGGGGCCGCCACCGTGCGTGCGCGCAACAACGCCGATGCGTTTTCGCAACCTTCGGCGAATATCGGCTTTGACGGCGAACTGACCTTCAAGGTTGGCAACGGGCTGTTTCGCAAAATCTGGGTTTCGTCGCCGTCTTCGACGCTGGCCTCGGACGGTCTGGGCCCGATTTACAATGCGCGGTCCTGTCAGCGGTGTCACATAAAGGACGGGCGCGGCCATCCGCCGGAAAATGCAAGCGACACAGCGGTTTCGATGTTCATGCGGGTATCATCCCCGGCACGCCCAAAGACGGAATTGCCAAAATCGAAGGTTACCTGGCGACCCGCCCCGACCCGACCTATGGCAGTCAGTTGCAGGATTTCGCCCTGCCAGGCCATAGGGCGGAATACCGGCTTCAGATCGACTATGAAGACGTCACGGTCGAACTGTCAGACGGCGAAACGGCCACGTTGCGCCGCCCGACCTATCGGGCAGCAGACCTTGGTTATGGCCCGCTGCATGCCGATGCCATGCTCAGCCCACGGATTGCGCCGCAGATGATCGGCCTGGGCCTGCTCGAGGCCATTCTGGCCGCCGACATCCTGGCCCATGCCGACCCTGACGACGCGGATGGCAACGGCATTTCCGGCCGCGCCAATGTGGTTTGGTCGGTTGAATATGACCAACCCATGCTGGGCCGCTTTGGCCTGAAAGCGGGGGCGCCGACGGTGAAACACCAATCCGCTGGCGCCTTTGCCGGCGACATCGGCATTTCAAACCCGCTGTTCCCCACGCCGCAGGACGAATGCACGAACGCGCAAACCGCCTGCCTTGACGCCCCCCATGGCGACGAGGACGACCGGGGGCACGAGGTCGATGCCGAGGGCTTGGATCTTGTCACCTTCTACAGCCAAAACCTGGCCGTGCCCGCCCGGCGCGACGTGGGTGACCCCGAGGTGCTGCGCGGCAAAGAGATCTTTTACACCACGGGCTGTATCGCCTGCCACACGCCCGGTTTTGTGACCCACAGGCTTGCGGATCAACCGGCCCAGAGCTTTCAACTGATCTGGCCCTACAGCGACCTTCTGTTGCACGACATGGGCGAGGGCCTGGCCGACAATCGGCCCGAAGCGCGCGCTACGGGGCAGGAATGGCGCACGCCGCCCCTGTGGGGCGTTGGTCTGACCGAACGTGTCTCGGGCCACAGCTATTTCCTGCACGATGGCCGTGCGCGATCGTTGCTCGAGGCTGTGCTGTGGCATGGTGGTGAAGCAGAGCCTATGAAGGACAGCATTGTCCACATGCCAAAAGAAGACCGCGCCGCCCTGATCCGCTTTCTGGAGAGCCTCTGACCAAGCGTAAACTTGTTGCCCTGCTGTGTTTGATCTGGCCAGTGTCCCTGAGCGCCGCCGATCATACACAGATGATCCGGTCGGTCATTGAAGGTCACATCCTGCCCGGTTTTGAAACACTCAGTGCCGCCACTCAGGCGCTTGAGGTGACCAACAAAGCCGACTGTAATGCGGGATCGCCCGCGCTCAAGGCGGCCTATCACACTGCTTTTGATGCCTGGATCAGCGTCAGCCACCTGCGGTTCGGCCCAACCGAGATCGATGACCACGCCTTTGCCCTGGCCTTTTGGCCGGACACCAAAGGGTTCACGCCCAAGGCGCAGATGCGATCCTCGCCGGGTGGCGGGATGGTTATGGCGACACGCTGTTGCACCCCGATGAAACCGGCCCCTATCGCACCGGCGACGAGGCGGCGCAGGAACTGTTCAAAGCCTTGATGTCAGGGCTGCAAGTCACCTCCGAAACACGGATTGGCCGGCCCATGGGCACCTTCGACCGCCCCCGCCCGAACCGGGCCGAAGCGCGCCGCTCAGGACGGTCCTTGCGCCATGTCACCCTGTCCCTGACGGCCCTGAAAGACCTGGGCCTGAGCCTGGCCCAAGGGGATGCGGCCCTGCGCGAAACCTTGACCCAAGCCTTCGATCACAGCCTGTCGCGTGCGGTCGGTCTGGAGGACCCTGTGTTTGCCACCACGGCCGACGTACAAGGCCGTTTCCGCATTGAGGTTCTCCAGCAAAGTATCAACCAGATCCGCGATCTGGCGACCCAGTCACTGGGCCCAAAACTGGGTGTCGCGGCGGGTTTCAACGCGCTGGATGGGGACTGACATGACATCACGCCGCAGTTTTCTTGGGGGCCTGCTGGCAACCGGCCTGTGCCCACGCCCCAGTTGGGCAGATGCGGGCTCACCCGCCTGTCTCTCGGCGGCACAGATCCCGGATGGCAGTTACCGGCTGGCCGGGCTCAGCGGCGACGGAGACATTATATTCACCCTGCCCCTGCCGGGTCGCGGCCACGCCGCCGCTGCCCATCCAACCCGGCCCGAGGCCGTGGGATTTGCCCGCCGCCCCGGCACCTTTGCCTTTGTCCTGAACTGTGTGTCCGGGCAGGCCACCACACAGCTTACCGCCCCCACGGGCCGCCACTTTTATGGTCACGGCACTTATTTCGCAGACGGCACATTGCTGTTCACCACCGAAAACGACTTTGAGGCCGGCGCCGGTGTCATCGGCGTCTGGGACGTGACCCAGGGCTATGGTCGTATCGGTGAATTCAGCTCAGGCGGCATTGGCCCGCATGACATCAAACTGATGCCGGGAGGGGGCGGCTTGGTTATCGCCAACGGCGGCATCGAAACGCACCCGGACATGGGGCGCAGCAAGCTGAACCTTGCCACGATGCGTCCGAACCTCAGCTATGTCTCGACGACGGGTACGATCCTGGAGCAGGTCGAACTGCCACAGGATCAGCACCGCAATTCAATCCGCCATCTGGCCACGGGCGCAGATGGGTTGGTGGCCTTCGGGATGCAATGGCAGGGCGACACGGCGCAAAACCCCGCTCTGCTGGGTCTGCACCGACCGGGGGAAAAGGTGCGGCTGCTGCGCGCCGATGCCCGCGAACACCGACGGTTGCAAGGCTATGTCGGCAGCGTGGCGATGTCAGCCGACGGCACACAGCTTGCCGCAACATCCCCCCGCGGTGGGATTGTCCAAGTGTTCGACATAGCCTCAGGCGCGCCCAGCGGCACCCATGAGATGCCCGATGTCTGCGGCCTTTCCACAGGGCGCGCGCAGTTCCTGTTCACCTCAGGCACCGGCGCGGTCGGAACAATCGACCACGAGGCCCCGCGCGTTTTGGCCAGGCCGGACTGTGCCTGGGATAACCACCTGGTGGACATCGCCCCCGGCTGAGGGTGCGAGTTAAAAGGTTTTCAAGGTTTTCCTGTGAGTGTGGATCATATGGTTCGGCACCTTTCTGTCGATTTGGAAAGGCGTATATGGTGAAAAACTGGGCCCAAAAGACGTTTACGACGCTCCAAGGCCGCGCGTATCTTCCTGTTTGGATTGCCGTTTTTGGCGTCACCATTGCGTTCATCTTTGCGGACTATCAGAGCCGGACCATTCACCTTCAGAATGTCAGGGCCAGCGTTCAAAACGAAGCAGGGCTGCTGCGCTCTCAGCTTGAGGGCCACCTCAACGCGGACATTCAGCTGGTCCGTGGATTGATTGCAATCGTGTCAACCAACCCCGATCTGGATCAGGAACGGTTCAGTGCAATTGCCGCCCACGCGATCGGCGTGAAAACGGAATTCCTCAACATTGCTGTGGCCCCCGATCTGGTGGTGCAAATGGTCCATCCGTTTGAGGAGAACAGGTCGGTTCTTGGCCTGGACTACACCAGAAACGACGCCCAGCGCGCGGCGGCCCTCCGGGTCCGGGACAGTGGGCAAATGGTTCTGGCGGGCCCGGTTGAGCTTATCCAGGGCGGGCTGGGTTTTATCGGCCGGTTTCCGATCTACGTGAAAGACGGCGCTGAAAATCGGTTCTGGGGGATCGCCTCGGCGGTACTGGACGTCGAAACAATCTATGCGGAAACCGGTGTCACGGACCCAATGTCCCAGATCGAAATCGCGCTGATTGGGCGTGACGGCCTGGGTTCCGAAGGGGAACTGTTCTTTGGAAAGCTGTCGACATTGCACGCTGACCCCGTCCTTATGGACATCGTGCTTCCGGTCGGGACCTGGCAGCTTGCGGCAATTCCACGCGGCGGTTGGTCAGCGCGGCCGAACAATCTCTGGCCGATACGGCTGATCCTTCTGGTGGCCGGCATCCTGATTATCGTCCCGACCTTTCTGGCCTGCCATCTGTCTACGATCCGCCAAGGTGTGATCACCGCCCTGAGCAAGCGGGAGAAGGAGCTTGAGAGCAAGCAGGAAAAGCTGCAACTGCTCTCTGCCGTGGCGCAGAACGCATCTGACAGCATCGTGTTGACCAACCCCGACGCCCAGATCATCTGGGTCAACAGGGCGTTTACACAGATGATGGGCTATACCTCCGAGGAAGCCCTGGGAAAGACACCTAGCGAATTATTCAACGGCCCCGAGACAGACCATGCCGTCGTCGACAAGATCGTCGCGCATAAGTTACGAGGTGAGAATTTCAGGACCGAAATCCTGAACTACACCAAGACGGGCAACAAGATTTGGGTCGATACACGCTTGGTCCCGGTTCTGGACGACGATGGTGCAGTTTCGATGGTCATTGGAATTGAACGGGACGTTACCCAGGCCAAACTTCACGAGCTGGAGCTGGCGGACGCAAAACTGGTCGCTGAGCAGTCGGATCGCGTTAAGTCCGAGTTCCTCGCGAATATGAGCCATGAAATCCGCACACCGATGAATGGGATCATTGGAATGGCCGACCTTTTGTCGGAGTCCCCACTGGACGAGGGAGACCGGCAATGCGTGGATACAATCCGCAGCTCCTCGGCGGCTTTGCTGAATATTATCAATGATATCCTTGATCTATCCCGACTTGAATCGGGAAAGCTCGCCATGTCTGACATCGACTTCACCTTGCGGCCGTGCATCGACGCCGTTGTCGAGGTGATGCGCCCGGCTGCTCAGATGAAGGGCTTGCCGATCAAAGTAGTCTACGGCGAGGACCTGCCGAAAACGGTGCGCGCCGATGATGGCAGGTTACGTCAGGTCCTGCTGAACCTCGTGGGCAATGCCGTGAAATTTACGGCCACCGGACATGTGTGCCTTCGGGTCGGGAACTGCAAAAACGACCCCTACCGCCTGATCATTTCGGTCGAGGACACTGGTATTGGTCTGGATGAAAAAGAGGTCGCACAAGTTTTCGACAGGTTCTCGCAGGCCGATGCCGCCACAACACGGGCCTATGGTGGAACAGGGCTGGGACTGACGATCTCGCGCAGCTTGGCAGAACAAATGGGCGGTGGCATCACCTTGGTTTCCGAAAAGGGAAAGGGCAGCTGTTTCACGCTGGAAGTTTGCACCAAACCAGCCGAAGGGACGGTGAAAGACAACCAACCATCCCTGCCCATCGACCTCAGCGCGATCCATGGTCGCCGCGTTCTGGTTGCGGAAGACAACCGCACCAATCGCCTGCTGCTTCGCAAGTATTTGTCCGGTCTTTCAGTGGAATTGATCGAAGCAGAAAATGGCCGCCTGGCCACCGAACTCTGTGCCAAATACCACCCCGATATCGTCCTGATGGATATGTCCATGCCTGAGATGGATGGTGTCTCGGCCGCGAAAGCCATCCGCAACTTGCCCATTCCACAACCGGTAATCGTTGCCCTCACCGCAAATGCATTCATGAGCGACCGAGAGACCTGCCTGAAGGCCGGAATGGACGCATTCCTTTCCAAACCGATCAAGAAGGCGGAACTGCTGGACGAAATGGCTGCGGTTCTCGGACGTGAACGATTGGTGTTCTGACCCACCTCTATTTATCTGGTCTGCCTTTGCCGCCCATCGGACCTGACGCATTCCCCCACAGCAAACGGCTGTGAGCCTCTCTCTGGCCGGAATGCGGTGAGACAGCTCAAAGCGTCTCTGCATAGGCGCGCGACAGGGGGTGTTTGGCGCTTTCGCAAAACCTGTTCATGGGGATGTCCTCGACGATCCTGGCATCGTCCAGCACCAGGACCCGATCCGCAAGCTGGCGCAACGGGGCAAGGTCGTGGCTGACGATCAACATGGACAGCGCGCGGTCTTTGTGAAGTCGCCGCAAGACGCGGATCGCGTTCACCTGGGCGGCCAGATCAAGTGATGACAGGGGTTCATCGAGGACCAGAACATCCGGTTCAGCAGCCAGCGCGCGGGCCAGGGCCACGCGCTGGCATTGCCCGCCCGACAGCGAATGGGGACGCCGGTCCTGGGCTGCCCCCTCGATGCCAAGCTCCGCAAGGATCGCC
>DFBF01000135.1 GCA_002367285.1 Rhodobacteraceae bacterium UBA3087
CTTGTTGATGGCGGCCTGTGAGCGCTGCGCACCCTTGTGGCAGACGGCCCAACGGCGTGTCGCGGGACAATGCCCCAGGCCGGGTAACATGTTTGCGACATTTTAGGCAAAAGTCCTGGAAAGCCCCACGTCAGGGGTGTCGCGGCGTCTGGTGCTGTTCGGCCACTGCTTCCATATCGGACCAGAGCTTGTTCAAGGTCGGTTTGCTGTTGTCGCGATCACGGTACAGGCGCAGTTCCAGCCGCTCAACATAGCTGTCATCCCCCACGATGCCCAGCAGACCCGCAGCCAGCTCCTGACGGCACATCTCGCGGGGCAACCAGCCCAGACCAAAGCCCTCCATGATCATCGCCTTCACGGACAGGGCCAGGGCATTCTGGTTCACCACCAGGATTTTCGGCCCGTCAATATGCTGGCGCAACGTGTGATCCACCACCGCGCGCAAGGCCGAGGCCGCGCCATAGGACAACAGGGAAATGGGTTTCTTCTGACCCGGTTCTAACGTGTGCATCGGACCTTGGGGGCCCATCTTGGACACCGGCACGAAATCATCCGTGCCCAGTGTTATAAATTCGCATTTGCTGACATCCAGCGGCGCCAGGAAATCCATCGCCGGGTGCCAATAGGTCAGGATCACGTCGCAATACCCTTGCTGCAACGCAGAGACAAACTGATCCGCCGCCCAACCGGTTGAATTCAGGTCAATATCCAGCCCGCCCTGTTCCACCAACCCGGCAATATACGCCTTGTAATGCGTCATATACATCGACTGTGACGTGGCAAACCGGATCACGTTTTCCCCGGCGGCATCAATGATCTGACAGCGTTCCAGCGTTTCATCATAGGTGCGCAGCATGATGCGGGCCTGGGACAGGAACACATCGCCCGCAGGGGTCAGCGACAGGGGCAGCGTCTGACGATTAATCAGTTGCACGCCCACCGCGTCCTCAAGCGCGCGAATGCGGCGCGAGAAGGCGGGTTGGCTGACATTGCGTTCCTCGGCGGCGCGCGAGAAATTCTTCTGCGCCACCAGCGCCTCAAAATCTCTGAGCCAAATAATGTCCAAATCCTGGGTCCGTTCTGCCTGGGGATCGCGGCTGAGTTACGTGTCCAGCCGATCTTCTTCAACCGCATGACAGGCAACCAGGCTTCCGTCAGGTTGCTGCATTGGGCGCGGTTTCTCTACCATGCACCGTTTGTCGGCGAAAGCACAACGGCTGTGGAACGGACAGCCCGTGGGCAGGTTGATCGGCGTCGGGATTTCGCCTTTCAGGCGGATGTGGCTGGGTTTGTCGTCCTGCAACTGCGGCACGGCAGACAACAGCGCCTTGGTATAGGGGTGTTTGGGACTTTCAAACAGCGTGGCCGTATCGGCCAGTTCGCAGATCGACCCCAGATACAGAACCACGACGCGCGTGCCGAAATGTTGCACCACGCTCAGATCGTGGGTGATGAACATATAGGTCAGCCCGCGCTCGTCCTTGGCCTCGAGCATCAGGTTCAGAACCTGCGCCTGGATCGACACATCCAGCGCGGAAATCGGTTCATCCGCGATGACAAATTCCGGGTCGACCGTCAGGGCGCGCGCAATCGCGATCCGTTGGCGTTGGCCGCCAGAGAACTCATGCGGATACCGTGCCGCCCAGCTGGGATCGACACCAACCGATTTCATCACCGCCTCGACCTTGTCTTTGACCCCGCTGCGCCCCAGCCCGGGATTGTGATAGCGCACTGGTTCCTCCAACGCCTGTTGGATCGTCATGCGTGGGTTCAGCGATGCATAGGGGTTCTGAAAGATCATCTGCATCTTCTTGCGCAGACCCAACATCTCGTGACGTGATTTGTTGTCGATCCGTTCGCCGTCATAGTGGATTTCACCCGCCGACGGCTCCAGCAGACCGGCGACCAGACGCGCGACCGTGGACTTGCCACAACCGCTTTCGCCGACAACACACAGGGCCTCGCCCCGCTCCATCGACAGGGACACGTTGTTCACCGCATGCACCTCGCGTTTTTCGCGCACCAGACGGCCACCGCGCAGCTTGAGGGTTTCCAGAAACCCCTTGTCCAGTTCGAACCGCTTTTCCAGGTTCTTCAGCTCAAGGATCTTGTGATCAGACGCCATGTCCTTCATGCGCTTTGGTCCTCGGTTCGGGTTTCGTGCAGGCGGTTGACCTCGTGACAGGCGACTTCGACGTCGCCGTAACGCACGAGTTCAGGCAGCGTTGTGCGGCAATGGTCAACGGCGAACTGGCAGCGCGGGGCGAAGGGGCATCCGACGGGCACCGCGTCCAGCCCCGGCATATTGCCCGGGATCTGTTTCAGGCGCTGACCCGGCAGAGTCTGCTGCGGCAAGGCGTTGATCAACCCCTGGGTATAGGGGTGCTGCGGATCGTTGATGATCTCGCGCGTGCGCCCCGCTTCGATGATACGGCCCGCATACATCACCAGCGTGCGTTCGGTCATCTGACTGACCACGCCCAGATCGTGGGTGATCAGGATCAGCCCGACCTTGTTGGACTGGCACAGCTCCAGCAACAGCTCCATGATATCGGCCTGAATGGTCACATCCAGCGCGGTCGTGGGTTCGTCCGCGATAATCAGTTCCGGGTCCAGCAACAGCGCGATGGCGATGATGATGCGCTGGCGCATACCGCCCGACAATTCGTGTGGATACTGGCCCAGACGTTCTTCGGGAGAGGGGATATAGACCTCGCGCAGCTTGACGATGGCGATCTGTTCGGCCTCGGCCTTGGACAGCTTGCGGTGCGCCTGCAGGGTTTCGACCATCTGCTGGCCGATGGTCAGAACCGGGTTCAGCGTGACCATCGGATCTTGAAAGATCATCGCCATGCGGTTGCCGCGGATCGTGCGCATCTGGGCCTCGGACATCTGCACGATGTCTTCACCTTCAAAGTGGATCGAGCCGCTGTCGATGAACCCAGGGCGCGACAGCAGGTTCATCAACGCAAAGCCGGTGATCGACTTGCCAGCCCCGGATTCCCCAACGATGCCTAGACGTTCGCCTTTCGCAAGGTCAAAGCTGATGTGGTTCAACGCGGTCACAGTCTGGTCGCGCATGGCGAATTTGACCGACAGGTCACGGACGGAAAGCAACGACATACCGCTTATCCCTTATACAGTTTCGGGTTCAGGATATCGCGCATCCAGTCGCCCAACAGGTTGATGACCAGCACCAGAACCACCAGCACCACACCGGGAATGGCGGTGATCCACCAGCTGCCCGAAAAGATGTAATCAAAGCCCGACGAAATCAGCGACCCCAGCGACGGCTGGCTGGGTGGCATGCCCAGGCCCAGAAAGGACAGCGATGCCTCGGAGATGATGGCGTTCGCCACCTGCACGGTCGAGATGACAAAGATCGGTGACAGCGAATTGGGCAGGATGTGGCGCACCATGATGCGCAGCGGGCCAAAGCCCAGCACACGGGCGCTGTCGACATATTCCTTCTTTTTCTCGGCCAACACGGTGGCGCGCACGGTGCGCGCATATTGCGGCCACTCGGCGACCCCAATGACGGCGATCAGGAAATAGACCGCGTATTGGTTGAATGTCTCGGACCCGAACATCGCCTGGGTCACAGCCAGAAAGATGATCGCAACCATCAGGGTTGAAAACGACAGCTGGATATCGGCCAGCCGCATCAGCAGGCTGTCGACCCGGCCCCCGACATAGCCCGAAATCAGGCCAATCGAGATGCCCAGGAAGGCTTGCAGCCCCACCGCGCACAGGCCGATCAACAGCGACAGGCGCGTGCCATACAGGATCGTCGACCACAGGTCGCGGCCCTGATCATCGGTGCCCAACATGAACTGTGCGTCCGACCCATCGACCCAGATCGGGGGGTATTCGCTGTTCATGATGTCGATCTGCGCCGGATCATAGGGATCAAACGGCGCAATCAACGGCGACAACAGCGACATGACCGTGATGATCAGGAAAATCGCCAGCGAGACCACAGCCACCGGATTGCGGCGAAAGCTATAGGCCATGTTCGAGTTCCACGCCTTGGACAGGCGCGAGGGCTCAGGGTTGGTGCTCAGGCTGCTCATGCGCCCATCCTCGCAAGGTTGACGGTCGGATTGACCAGGCCATAGATCAGGTCGACGATGGTGTTCGTGACCACAAAGATAAAGCCGACAACGATCAGGTAGGCGACGATCAGGGGGGTGTCGACGCGGTTCACGGCCTCAAGGAACATGAAGCCCATGCCGGGCCACTGAAACACCGTTTCGGTCAGGATCGTATAGGCCACCATGGTGCCGATCTGCACACCGCCCACCGTGATAACGGGCAACAGCGTGTTCTTCAGCGCATGGACGAAATAGATGCGGAAGGGGCGGATGCCCTTGGCCTTGGCGTATTTCACATATTCAGATTGCAGCACTTCCATCATTTCCGCCCGGATCAGGCGGACAAACAGCGGCAGCATGATCGAGGCCAGCGCGACAGAGGGCAGCAGGATGTGCATCCAGCCATCGGCGCTGAGGAAATTCGTGTCCCAGGACCCGAACACATGCACGACCTCGCCCCGCCCGAACGACGGGAACCAGCCATATTCGACGGAAAAGACGAAAATCATCAGGATTGCGGTCAGGAACACGGGGATGGAAATGCCGATGATCGACACGCCCATGATGATGCGGCTCAGGATCGCGTTCGGCTTGATCGCCGTATAAACGCCCAGCGGCACGGACAGGCCGACAATGATCAGGGTCGCGCCCATGACCAGCTCGAGCGTGGCGGGCAGTTTCTTGAGGATCACGTCCAGCGCCGGTTCCTTGAAGAAATACGAGGTGCCCAGATCGCCCTGCAATGCATTGCCGGCGAAACGCAGATATTGGGTCATGAAGCTGTCGTTCAGCCCCAGTTCGTCACGCAGCTGTTGACGGACCTCTTCGGACACGGATTGACCGACCAGTTCGCGCAAGGGGTCGCCCAGGTTGTCCTGGATCGCGAACCCAATCAGCGAAATGGCGAACATCACAGCGATGGCCTGAAAGACACGTTTGACGAGATAAGCGAGCATACCTCAAACCTTCCTGATGCAGTTTTGCGGGCGCAGCTGTTGCCACCCCACAGGGGGGCACGTCCAGCGCCGACAATTAGGGAAGTGACAGTTGAAAAACCGGGGCGAGAACATGGCCCGCCCCGGCAAATGATCCGTATCAGTCGACGACCAGGTCGCCAAAGTACGGGAAGTTCAGGGCGTTGACGATCGCGTCAGCGTGCACACCTTCGCGTGCGCCCCAGGCCAGGTTCTGCCAGTGCAGCGGGATGAAGGCGGCCTCATTATACAGAATGCCTTCCATCTTGCGCAGCATCTCGCCACGTTTCGCCACATCGGTTTCCGCATTCGCAGCCGCCATCAAAGCGTCAGCTTCGGCGTTGCAATAGTTGCCCGAGTTGTACTGACCGTTGCCGGTTGCCTCATCGGGGCAAGCCGACAGGAACTGGTGAAAGTTCGCGCTGTCTTCGGTGTCCGAATGCCAGCCGATCATCATCATGTCAGCGGCGCGTTCGTCGAACTTGGGCCAGTATTGCGCTTTCGGCATGGTTTGCAGATCAACGGTGATGTTGATTTTCGACAGCATCGAGGCCACGGCCTGGGCGATCTTGTCGTCATTCACATACCGGTTGTTCGGCGCCATCATGGTGACCGAGAAACCGTCAGCATAGCCAGCTTCGGCCATCAGTTCCTTGGCGCGGTCCAGGTCGAAACGCGGAGCCAGCGCTTCGTCATACCCCAGGTACCCTGCGGGCGATGCCTGTGCGCCAACGGTGCCGAACCCGCGCATGATGCGGTCAACGATCCCGGCGTTGTTCACGGCATAATCGATCGCCATGCGCACGCGGGCGTCTTTGAAGGCTTCGACACGGTCCTGGTTCATCTGGAACGTGATGATGCGGGTGCCGGGCATGGTGATCAGGTTCACGCCAGCAGCTTCTTCAACCCGTTTCAGGTCGGTCGGCGGCACGGGGGCGATGAAATCA
>DFBF01000215.1:0-4826 GCA_002367285.1 Rhodobacteraceae bacterium UBA3087
GCGCACCGCACGCCCCTCGCGGACGCTGCCCGGGTCGATCACCGCCTTGAGCACGGGATCGATCAGCGCCACCTGAGCACCCACCGCCGCGCCGGGGCGCAGCGGCGGCACCACCTCGAAGGCGGGCGTCGTGCCGGTGCCAGCGGCCACGGCCGGATCGGTGATCTGGTGAAACCCGTATCGCACCGGGGTGCCGCCGTAGCTGAAGGACAGGCAATCGCCAGGGCTCAGGGCCGCGCTCGTCGGCAAGCCGCTCAGGCTGATATCCCTGGCATCGGACGAGATTGAGGCGAGCGCGTATTTCGACCAGCGCAGGTTGGCGACATGAAAATCATGCCCGGGATCGCCCGTGGCCCCGTTCGATCGGATCATCGGCCGCCAGAGCACCGCATCGGATGGTGCCGAAACCGATGCGTCGAAAAACACCCAGCCGGACTGCCCTGCGGCTGCGATTGTCGACAGCGTCGCACCCGCCGTACCGGAGGCATTTTCCCGGTTGATCCCGACCTGCAGATCAAACGCATTCGCCGTATTCCAGGCCCAACCGGTGATCCGGAATACTGTATCTGCGAGGTTCGCCATCGCAACCCGGGAGCCCCCATCATAGAGGTTCCGCTCCGTCCCGTGCAGCGCCGCCGTCAGGCCTGCGGGCGGCTGGCCCGGCAGATCGGTGACGAGTGTGCCGGAGGTCCAGGCGTTTGATCCTTGCGCAAAATCCGCCCCCGAATTGAGCTGCAATGCCGCCGCTGTGGCCGCGTCCGAAGGGCGGCTGTTGAGATGCGGGCGCACTAGGAAGGACGCACCCGGACGCGCCATGCGCCGGATCAGGGCCAGCGCGCGGTTGGCCTCGACGTATGGTCGTCGCGCCAGGGTCACGCTGCCGCGCCAGAGCGAGGTGCCAAGCTCGGCGGTGATCACCTCGCCGCCAGCCGTGCGGCTCAATTGCTGCGTCACCGGCAGCTCGAACGTTGCCGTCGTGACCTGCAGGGCATCGAAGAACTCGGCCAGCTGAGCAGGGTAGGGCTGCGCCATCAGCCCCTCCTGCGCGGATCAGTGGAAATTTGCTGCACGCGCTGTGGCAGGGCCTTGGCGTCATACTCGCGGATGCCGACCTGCATGACCTCGACTGCCACCGGTCGGGCAGCAGCGGCACCTTCCTGACGCGCAATGGCTCCGAGCCGCCCGTCATCATCGACAAAGACACGCAGGGAGATCTGGGCACCACCAGAGCCAGCACCTGCAACGGCCGCGACCTCACGGCGGCTCAGCACCCTCTCGCCGCGCTGCAGAATGGCGGGCACCTCGTCTGGGCGCAGGCCTGCAAAACCGCCGGTATGCATACGCGGGGCACCGGCGAAGGCCATGGCAGGCACCAACCGCGCGGGTGCCGCCGCGCCGACCATGCCACCCGCGTGCAGCACCGGTGCAAACAGGCTACCGAGATTGCCGAGCGCGCCCGAAAGCGCATTGGCCAGTGGCCCGAGGAGGAATTTGCGCGCAGCCAGTTTGGCCATGTCAGCCAGCAGCGACGTCACCAGCGAGCGAAAATCCAGCTTGCCGGTTTTGACAAACTGCCCGATAGCGTTCTCCGCGCTGGTGAAGGCGCTGGTCAGCGCGCTACCGATCCCCTTTCCCACATCCCTGGCCGATGTGGCGTAGTCCTTCAGTGATGTCGCCGCCGCCTCCCATGCCGATTTGGCGACCTCGGCAGCTTTCCCGGCCGCGCCGCCAGCCCGGGCGACGTTTTCCGCAAGACGCGAGGCCGCATCACTGGTCCGGTCAAGCGCATCTGCGCCATCCCCGGCACCGGATTTCATGGCATCACGCAGGGCCTGCATGGATTTGAGTGGCCGGGTGATATTGCCCGCCAGAATATCCGCCTGATCCCCGAGGTTGCCAGCATAGAACCGGTATTCCTCTGCCGTGCTGCGCAATTCATCCACGGCCTGACCGGCCATGCCTGCATCGAAGGCCAGCGAGTTTGCCAGACTGGTCATGCCGGGGATTTTAAAGGCCGCACCGGAAATCGCCTTCAGAAACCCTGCCCATTTGTCCTGCATTGCGCCCAACGCATCAAACCAGCTGGCTTTGAGATTATTGGAAACCGAGCGCATGCGCAGGACAATGCTCCAGGCCCCGTCTCCGATCCGCTCCCAGACCTCGGCTGCCACATCCTTCAGCAGGCCCATGGATTTGCCGAACCCGCCAGCGCCACCGACCAGCCGACCGAACCAGTAGATCAGCTCACCCGCACCGATGATCAATGCGCCAATGCCGGTTCGGATCAGGGCCCCCCGCAACGTGACCAGCGAGATCGATAATCCCCGGACGCCCAGCGCGGCAGCGGCAAGAGCCTTGACCAACCGAAGACCCAGAACGGCGGCGAAGGTGGCGGCAATGGTGGCAATCTCACCCAGATGGTTGAACAGACCCTTGATGGCGCGTCCAAGCGGTCCGGTGACCTTGCCAATCGCGGCCATGGCATTGGCGATGCTTTCAAGCCCCGGTGCGACGGCAACGGCCAGCTGGTTGGAAATCCCGCGCCACAACAACCCCATGCGGGACAATGCATCATTGGTGCGCTGGATTTGGGCAGCATCACCTTCCGATACAGCGACGCCAAAATCCTGCACATCCTGTGTCGCCTGGCGCAATGTCGCGCTGTCGATGCGGGTGAAGATCAGACCGGCCCGATCACCGAAGATCTGCGAGGCCACGGCCGCCTGTTGTGTGGTGGGGATGAATTTGGCAATCGCGTCCTGAATGGCGGCGATTTTCGCATCAACAGGCAGTTTGGCCAGATCGACGGCGGAGAGGTTCAGCTGCTGCAATGCCTTGACCGCAGGACCAGCTCCCGCTGCTGCCTGAGACAGGCGCTTGGTCAGCTGGATCGTCGCCTGCTGGATCTCCCCCATGGACACACCCGCCAGATCACCAGCGCGGGTCAGGATTTGCAGGCTCTTGGTGGTGGTGCGCAGAGAGGCGGCCAGTTTCGCCTGCTCGTCGATAGTCTGCAGACCGGATCGCACCATGGCAATGCCCGCCGCGACAGCAGCAGCCGCCATGATCCCGGCGGCAATGCTGGCGCGGCGCACAAACCTCGCCAGTTTTGCATTGGCGATCTCGGCCTCGCGCGACACCTTGCGAAACCCGCGCTGGCCTGCTTTGCCAATACCCTCGAACTCGGCTTTGACTCGGTCGCCTCCGACAGCCGCCAGGCGGACAGAGACTCTTTTTTCAGCCATCGGTCATTTCCCTTTGTTCATTCAGTGCCCGGACCATCACCGCCTCGATCACGGGCAGGATTTCTGCAACCGGCGCGGGATCAATCCCGAGTGCCGATGCCATGGCCAGCGCCGCGCCGAAGTCCCATCCGACAATCGTGCCCGCCGCCGTGATGCGCATCTGCCCGCCAAGGCGGGTGACCAGATCCCAGATCTGCATGCCTTCATAAGTCAGTGGCCGGTTCAGGATTTGCGGGCAGGTTTCGCAAGTGCTTTCGCAGGCCTGGCAATATCCGTCGCCCCCACCGAAGGACCATTCGGCGAGAGCGATGAGACGTTTTTTTCCTGATCCAGCAGCAGACCGCACGCGACGTATTCGGTTTGGAAGACCTCGAAGAGCGGCCAGACATCCAGCAGGGCATTGATGCCTTCCGGGGTGACCGCCACCGGTTTGCCGCTCTCATCACCGACGCCTTCCCAGTCCGTGATGGCGATACGGGCCAGCGCCTTGGCAAACACCAGCGCGCTTTCCTCATCGCCCGCATCTTCCGGCAGATCAGCAATCGCCGGATCATTGCGCGCAGCCACCATCAGCGCGGTGGTCAGCGGCAGGAGCTGAAGGCGGACATCATGACCGAGATCGAGCCACACGGGTTCATTTGAGAGGTTCAGTTTCAGCATGTCAGTAACTCGCAATCTGGTTCTTGAGGGTAAATGTGCACATCTGCCCGGCGGCGGAATTGTAGGCTGCCTGCCAGTCGAAACTGGCCTGGATGCCCTGCGGTCCCTGCACCTCGACGCGCGGGCGGGGCAGATAGACCTCATGAGCGGTGATGGTCAGGCTGACATTTGCCGAAATGGTGTAGGAGAATTCGAGGTTGGCCGACGTTCCGTTCAGCGCCTGATCCATCAGCGTGGTGTCGGCAAAGCGTACATCGATCCTGCCGGTGAGCGCGGCATTGGAAGGGTCCGCCCCGTCGATGCGCCCGTCGGCGCGGATGGTCTCGATCCGGTCGAGATTGTTGGAATACTGGATATCGGCGGTGACGATATTGCCCAGCGCCGTGCCGTTGCGCTTGATCGATCCGTTGAAATGCCCGAACCGCTGCAGGGTCCAGGTGGACGGTGTTCCGGCCGCCGTCGATGTGGCGACTGTTTCACCTTGGGCGATCAGTTTGGCCGTGGCCGTCAGCAAGCCGGAACGCTGCATTTGCCACGAGAGCTGATCGAGCACGCAACCGGAATACATCGCGAACCGTGGCACTTCGGGCATGGCGACCTCAATGGCCATGCTTGGCAGGGTCCAGCCGCCCGACTTGAACACATGCGTCTTGTCTGTCGTACCTGTGGTGACCGGATCGCCAAAAGCCGCCTTCAGCCAGAAGCCGAACGCCTCGGCATCAATCGGCACCACCAGATCACCATCCGCCGTCACCGCATCCTTGATTGGAGCCAGCGGATCGCGGCCATAGCCCAGAAGTTCGGAAGTCAGCAGGGGCTGCTCGGCCCCCAGTGAGGCGCTGGCGAACGGCATCTGGAAGTATCCACTTGCCGGTGCGATGCCATAGGTCGTCTCAAACGCAGCCGCGAGTTGCGACCGCG
>DFBF01000215.1:4834-5260 GCA_002367285.1 Rhodobacteraceae bacterium UBA3087
AGGTTCCTTGTTTTGGGGTGGGGTCAACTGGTTGGGGGTCAGCCCAATGGGTCGGTCGTGCTGTAGGTCAGGATGACCGGAATGATTGCCGCCTTGAGCGCCGCTGCACCCTCTACAGGCAGGTCAACCGGCTGCGGGGCCTGCGCCTCCGTCCAGTCGCAAAACCCGCCCAGGGTGCGGTCTGTGGTCAGTGCTGCACCGATGGCCTGCACGAGGGTGTCAAAAGCGGTCGCCCGCGCCGTCGGCGTCTTGCCCTGCACGATCACCTCGAGTTCGGCGCGGTGTTCATAGTGGTAGGCCAGCGGCGACAACGTGACCTCTGGTGCGCCCGGATCACCGTCGCGCAGGATCACAAGGCCAACTGTGGGCAGGCGCTCGGGCAGCACTTCTTCGCGCAGGGCAGTTGCGCCGGGCACGGTTTGCAGC
>DFBF01000232.1:0-6840 GCA_002367285.1 Rhodobacteraceae bacterium UBA3087
CGCCAGCGCGGGGCTGGTCATCAGGGCAAGGGCAGCTGTCCAATTCATATGCGCTCAGCCTTCCAGACAGGCCGGTTTGCCCGTGTCAGGATCATCGGGAAGTTGTTCATATGCGCCATCAACCATCTGATAGAAACAGGTGTTCTTCGTGTTGAAAAAGAACGCCCCGTCTTCATAGTCATGGGGCAGGCCGCGGTCGATACCGACCGGCAGGGTGCCTTCCCAAGGTTGCATTTCATCAACGGCGTTGGGCGCGACAGTTTGGCATGCTGTCAGCATCAGAGCGGTGGCGAAAAGGGCGATTTTATTCATTGGGTCTAGCCTTTGGTTCAGTCAACAATACCGGCTGTTTCAACGACAGCATGCATTAACACGTCCGTTCCAGCCGTGGCCCATTCTTTCGAAATTTCTTCGGCTTCGTTATGTGACAGACCGTCCACACAGGGGCACATGACCATTGCCGTTGGGGCAACCCGGTTGATCCAGCAGGCATCGTGGCCGGCGCCAGAAATCAGGTTCATGTGGCTGTATCCCAGGCGTTCGGCGGCATTGCGCACGGCTGTCACGCAGCCCTCGTCAAAGGTGACGGGGTCAAAGCCGCCGACCTTTTCGAACTCAATCCCCAGGCCCATGTCGTCGGCGATCTTTTGGGCCTCATTGCGCAGACGGGCCTCCATGTCTTCGATGACGGACAGGTCGGGTGAGCGGAAATCGACGGTGAACACAACCTTGCCGGGGATCACGTTGCGTGAATTCGGGAAAACATCGATATGGCCCGCTGCGCCGACGGCGTGGGGGGCGTGGGACCAGGCGATTTCATCAATTTTTTCAAGCACTTTCGCCATGCCCAGGCCTGCGTTTTTGCGCATTGGCATAGGGGTCGATCCGGTGTGGCTGTCCTTGCCGGTGATGGTCACTTGGGTCCAGGACAGGCCTTGGCCGTGGGTGACGACGCCGATGTCTTTGCCTTCGGCCTCCAGAATGGGGCCCTGTTCGATGTGCAGTTCGAACATCGCGTGCATCTTGCGCGCGCCGACGACCTCGTCACCCTTCCAGCCGATCCGACCCAGTTCATCACCGAATGTCTTGCCCTCGGCGTCTTCGCGATCGTAAGCCCAGTCCTGCGTGTGCACCCCGGCAAACACGCCGCTGGCCAACATAGCGGGGGCAAAGCGCGTGCCTTCTTCGTTGGTCCAGTTTGTGACCACGATGGGGTGTTTCGTTTTCACGCCCAGATCGTTCAGGCTGCGGATGATTTCCAGCCCGCCCAGCACGCCCAACACGCCGTCATATTTGCCGCCGGTGGGCTGTGTATCCAAGTGGCTGCCGACATAGACCGGCAGCGCTTCGGGGTCTTCGCCCGCGCGCATGGCGAACATGTTGCCCATGGTATCGACGCCCATGGTCATGCCCGCGGCCTTGCACCATTGCTGGAACAATTCGCGGCCTTCGCCGTCTTCGTCCGTGACCGTCTGGCGGTTGTTGCCGCCCGCGACGCCGGGGCCGATTTTGGCCATATCCATCAGCGACTCCCACAAGCGGTCGCCGTTAATTTTCATGTTCTCGCCGGGGGCTGCCATGTCATGTTCTCCTGTCAGAAATTCGGGTGTGTGCCGCCCGTGCGGGCAGACTGCCACAATATTGTGCAAACAGGGAACGCAAACTGCCCCGCATGGGGGACAGGCCGGATGTGTCCGGTGTTGCTTGGGGGGTATGAGTTGTCACCCCTGTCTCCCTGTGTCGTCGCGCATGTGCCCTTGTTTTTAACGGGTCTGGCGCGGGTGTAATTCTTGACCGTTTGGTCAACCCCGACGCTAGCACAGCGCCGGGGCAGATCAATCATTATTGTCCGCGCACAATGCACATATTTGGATCAGCAGACGGATTGTTGGGGTGCTGCAACCAGGTCCGTTTGGTCTCCGGGATGATCATGCCGGTGCGTTCGTCGACTTCGCCAGGCTCCAGCGTGCGCATGGTGATGCAGCTTTCGACCGGGCAGACGTTGACGCACAGGTTGCAGGCGACGCATTCGTCTTCTTTCACCGTGAAGGTGCGATCGTCCGACATTTCGATGGCCTGGTGGCTGGTATCCTCGCAGGCCGCAAAGCAGCGGCCGCATTTGATACAGTCGTCTTGGTTGATGACCGCCTTGGTGACGTGATCCAGGTTCAGGTGCTGCCAATCGGTGACATTGGGCGTCGCCAGACCGACGAAATCTGCCGTGCTGGTGTGGCCTTTTTCGTCCATCCATTGCGACAGACCCGAGATCATTTCCTGAACCACCTTGAAACCATAGGTCATCGCGGCGGTGCAGACCTGCACATTCGCCGCCCCCAGCGCCATGAATTCCGCCGCATCGCGCCAGGTGGTGACGCCGCCAATGGCGGAAATCGGCAGGCCAGAGGTGGCCTTGTTGCGGGCGATTTCGGCGACCATGTTCATGGCAATCGGTTTCACGGCAGGGCCGCAATATCCGCCATGCGTGCCCATGCCATCGATCATCGGTTCAGGGGACATGGCGTCCAGATTGACCGAGGTGATCGAGTTGATCGTGTTGATCAGCGACACAGCATCCGCGCCACCGCGCAGGGCGGCCTCGGCAGGCATGAGGATGTTGGAAATGTTCGGCGTCAGCTTGACGATACAGGGCAGGTTTGAATGCTTTTTCACCCAACCCGTGACCATTTCGATGTATTCCGGCACCTGCCCCACGGCGGCCCCCATGCCGCGTTCGGCCATGCCGTGCGGGCAGCCAAAGTTCAGCTCGACCCCATCTGCGCCGGTCAATTCGACCTCGTTCAGGATCTTGCGCCAGGGCTCTTCCTCGCAAGGCACCATCAGGGACACGATTACGGCGTGGTCGGGATAATCCCGTTTTACGCGGGTGATTTCCTCAAGGTTGACCTCCAGCGGGCGGTCGGTGATCAGTTCGATGTTGTTCAGGCCCAACAGGCGGCGATCCGCGCCGAAAATGGCGCCATAGCGCGGGCCATTGACGTTAACGACGGGCGGGCCCGCTTCGCCAAGGGTTTTCCAGACCACACCGCCCCAACCGGCCTCGAATGCGCGGCGGACGTTGTATTCCTTGTCGGTGGGCGGGGCTGAGGCCAGCCAGAACGGGTTCGGGCTGTCGATGCCCAGGAAGGTGGAATGCAGGTCAGCCATGTCTCAGCCCCCCATCAAAGTTGCGTGGATGTCTTGCGCGGCGTCGCGGCCTTCGGCCACCGCCGTCACGGTCAGATCGTCGCCACCGGATGCGCAGTCGCCCCCGGCCCAGACACCGTTTCGGCTGGTGCGGCCCGTGTCCGTGACGGCGATCTTGTTGCCGTCCAGGTCCAGACCATTCGCGTCGCCCAGGCGTTGACCGATGGCCTTCATGACCTGATCGGCCTTCAGGCGGAAGGTCTCGCCGGTTTCCGTCAGCCCATCGGGGCCGTCCTGCGTATAGGCGAATTCGATTTCGGCGACAGCCCCGTTGCCATGCACCGCCTTGGGTGCGGCATGGGTGATGATGCGCACGCCCTTTGAGGCGGCCAGGTCCTGTTCAAACGGTGACGCATTCATGCGATCCCGGCCCCGGCGATAGACCAGCGAGACGTCTTCGGCCCCCAGCAGTTTCGCCTGAACCGCGGCGTCCACAGCCGTCATGCCGCCGCCAATGACGACCACATGACGACCCACGGGAAGCGTGTTCAGATCGCTGGATTGGCGCAGCTCTTCGATGAAATCGACCGCGTCCAACACGCCGTCCTTGTCTTCGCCATCACAGCGCAGCGCGTTCACGCCGGTCAGGCCGATGGCAAGGAACACAGCGTCGTACCGCTTGGACAGTTCGTCCAGTTGCAAACCATTGCCAAGCGCCTGGCCCAGTTTGACGGTGATGCCGCCAATGGACAGCAGCCAATCAACCTCGCGCGTTGCGAACCCATCGACGGATTTATAAGACGCGATGCCGAATTCGTTCAGCCCACCCGCCTTGGAGCGTGCGTCATACATCACCACGTCATGGCCGTGCATGGCCAGGCGGTGGGCGGCGGACAGACCGGCGGGGCCTGCACCCACGACTGCGATGGTTTTGCCTGTCGCCGCGGCGCGCGTGAAGGGATGCGCGCCCATGACGGTGTCGGTGGCATAGCGTTGCAGGCGGCCAATTTCGACCGGCTTACCTTCGGCGGTTTCGCGTACGCAGACTTCCTCGCACAGGGTTTCGGTCGGGCAGACGCGGGCGCACATACCGCCCAGAATATTCTGGTTCAGGATCGTCATGGCCGCTGATTCTGCCGTGCCTGTGGCGATCTGGCGAATGAACAGGGGGATGTCGATTGTTGTCGGACAGGCCTCCATGCAAGGCGCGTCGTGGCAGAAATAACAGCGATCTGCGGCAACAAGGGCCTCGTGATCATCAAGGCGCGGATGCAGGTCTGTGAAATTGTCCTGGTAGGCTTGGCTCTCCAAGCGGCCCGCGGCAATCCCTGGCGTTGACTGGGAATTGGGCAAGGGGATGTCCCTTTCTCTGTTGGTGTCTGTTTTCTTTTCAGCGTGGCATAGGTTTGAAATTTTATCAATTGGTAAAAAATAGGCGATTTGTGAACGCCTTTTCCGTGTCGATTTCGAAGCGTGTAAGGACGTTTCCGGCGTTGGTTCAAAAGGGGCGACCGTGTTAGCCACGAGGCATGAAGCAAGCTGAAACCCATACGCGTGCCCATCATGGGTGACCTTTGGCAGGGACTGGCACAGGCCTTTTGGCTGGTGGTGACGTTTGACGCGACCTTGGTCGAGATCACGGCACGGTCCTTGCGTGTGACCCTTTCGGCGGTGTTCATCGCGACGCTGATCGGGGTGCCGTTTGGTGTCTGGCTGGCGTTGAACCGGTTCCGTTTGCGTCGGCTGACCATTGCCGTGTTGAACGCGTTGATGGGGCTGCCGCCGGTTGTGGTCGGGTTGATTGTATACATTCTGTTGTCGCGGTCCGGGCCGTTTGGCGTGTTGAACCTTCTGTTCACGCCGACCGCCATGGTGATTGCGCAGGTGATCATCATCACGCCGCTGATTGCCTCGATTGCCCATCAGGCGTCGCGTGAATTGTGGGCCGAATACCACGACCTGCTGATCTCGCTGGGCGCGACACGGCGTCAGCGCCTGGTCACGCTGATTTGGGACGGGCGGCGGTCGTTGCTGACCGCAACCCTGGCCGGGTTTGGCCGCGCGATTGGCGAGGTCGGGGCGATCATGATTGTCGGTGGTAATATCGACCACCTGACGCGGGTTCTGACCACCGCGATTTCGCTTGAGACCTCAAAGGGTAACTTCGCCATCGCTCTGGCGCTGGGCTTTGTGCTGATCGGGCTGAGTATCGCGGTGAACCTGTTGGCGCATATGCTGTCGGGCACGGAACGGGGGCGGCGATGGTGACGTCAATCTTGCCAATGACCCTGTCGGGGGCAAAGGCGCGGGTGCAGGGCAAACAGATCCTGGGGCCTGTTGACCTGACGCTGGGTGTGTCCGGTGTGACCATGTTGATCGGGCCGAACGGGGCGGGAAAAACGACCCTATTGCGGCTTATTCATGGGTTGCAGCGGCAATCTGCCGGGGCGCAGGACTGGGCCGTTCCAGTGGAAGATGCGCGCGCGGCGCAGGCTTTCATTTTTCAACATCCAACCCTGATGCGCCGGTCTGTTCTGGACAATATCGCCTATCCGCTGCGGCTGCGGGGCGTGTCGCGCAAACAGGCGCGCGCGCAGGCGGACCACTGGGCTGGGCGTTGTGGCGTCGGCGACCATCTGGACCAACCCGCATCGTCCTTGTCGGGCGGTGAACGCCAGAAACTGGCCCTGGCGCGCGCCCTGATCCGCGCGCCCGAAATGCTGATCCTGGATGAGCCCACCGCCCATCTGGACGGCCGTTCCACCCGTGAAGTCGAGGCGATCCTGCTGGACGCGGTGGCGCGTGATACCCGCCTGTTGATGGCCACTCATGACATGGGTCAAGCCCGACGGCTGGGCACGGAGGTGGTGTTTTTGCACAACGGCACCGTGGTTGAAACCGGCCCGGCCTCTGAGTTTTTCAAAGCCCCCCAAACCAAGGAAGCCAACGCCTTCCTGAACGGAGATATCCTGGAATGAAACGATTGTTTGGCGCACTTGTCGGCATGATGATGACCCTGCCTGCCATGGCGGATGAGATGAAGCTGGCGGTGACCACTTCCTTTCACAACTCGGGCCTGTCTGACATTCTGCTGCCTGTGATCAAGGATGATCTGGGGCTGGATGTGCATTTGATCATCGTTGGCACGGGTCAGGCGATCCGCCTGGGCGAGGCGGGTGACGTGGATGCGATCCTGGTCCATTCACGTGGCGCCGAAGAGGCGTTTCTGGCAGGCGGATTCGGCACCCATCGGCGCGAAATCATGTATAATGATTTCGTCGTGATCGGCCCGGCAAATGACCCCGCCGCGATTGCGGATGCTGCTGACGCGGGTGCCGCGCTGAAGGCCATCGCGGATGCAGGTGCGCTGTTTGCCTCGCGCGGGGATGACAGCGGCACACACAAAAAGGAGCTGTCGCTGTGGGCCACCGCCGGCATTCAGGACCGCGACGTCAGCTGGTATCGCGAGGCGGGCGCAGGTATGGGCGCAACGCTGAATGCGGCCGCAGGCATGGGCGCATATGTCTTGGCTGATCGGGCCAGTTGGCTGAACTTTGGCAACAAGGACGGCATGGCTTTGTTGTTCGCGGGCGATCCGGTCCTGTTCAATCAATACGCCTTTCTGCCGGTGAGCTCGGCCCTGCACCCCCATGTGAAAATCGACCTTTCGACCAGGCTCGAAGCCTGGTTGGTCAG